>BLLU01000037.1 GCA_011959105.1 Lachnospiraceae bacterium
AACTGAACAGACACGAAACCAGACTGTTGTAAACCGAACAAGTTACAGCAGTTTTTTTATGCCCAAATTTAGAAAGGACGATGTAAAAATGGCAAACAGGACACGCACCAACCGGAATGAATTTCACTTAGATGACAAAGAGCAGTACATCCTTGATGAGAAGTTTAAGCTGTCCGGCATGAAAAGCAAATCGGCTTTCATCCGGAAGCTGATTTTATACGGATATGTCTATGACGTGGATTACAGTTTTTTGCGGGAATACAATACGGAGTTGGGGCGGATCAGCTCTAACCTGAACCAGATTGCAAAGAGGATTAACAGCACAAACCACGTCTATCAGGAAGATATGGACGAAGTAAAGGAGTTGATGAAACAGGTATGGCAGTCACAAAAATCCATGCTATCACAGCAACCGTTGATAAAGCGGTAGCCTACATATGCAACCCGGACAAGACAGATGAAAGCATCTACATTTCTTCCTATGCCTGTGCGCCGGAAACCGCAGCGATTGACTTTAAATATACCTTAGACCACTGCCGGGAAAACAGCCCCAATAAAGCCTATCATCTGATACAGGCTTTCGCTCCCGGTGAGGTCAGTTTTGATGAAGCGCACCAGATAGGGAAAGAACTTGCCGACAAGGTTTTAGAGGGAAAATTTTCTTATGTTGTCACCACACATATTGATAAAGGTCACGTCCATAACCATATCATTTTCTGTGCTGCTGACAACATAGAACATGACAAATACCATGATTGCAAGCAGAGCTATTACCGCATCCGAAAATTAAGTGACGAGCTGTGCAGCGAGCATAATCTTTCTGTCATTATCCCCGGTGGGGAGCGTGGAAAAAAATACAACGAATGGCAGGCAGATAAGAACAGCGCCGCATGGAAAACACAGATAAGGAAAGACATCAACGCCGCCATAAAATCATCCTCCACCTATGAAGAATTTCTGCTCCTGATGCGGGCAAAAGGCTATGAGATAAAAGGGGAAACTTTTGGGGAAGACGCCCTCAAATTTATCTCCTTCCGTCCACTCGGCAAAGACCGTTTTGTGCGTGGCAGCATCAAGTCACTCGGAAAGGAATACACAAAGGAGCGCATCAAAGAACGGATTGAACTAAAACGAGAACGGAAGGCAGTTATCCCGAAAAGGGATTACGCAAATAAGAGATTGATTGACACCTCTGATGAGAAATTTCAGAACAGTCCGGGGCTGCAGAGGTGGGCGGCGGTAGAGAATTTAAAGATTGCGGCACAGGCATATAATGAAGCTGGCTCTATAAAAGAACTGGAACAGAAAATCGCCACCACAGCCGCCACCGGGAAGGAAGCAAAGCAGACTGTCCGCAAGCTGGAGAACCGCATCAAAGACCTTGCGGAAATCATCAAATATGCGGAGCAGTACAAGGCAAATAAAGCGTATAATATCGCCTATAAGAAGTCCAAAAATCCTGACGCTTATTTCCGTAAGCATGAGAGCCAGATCATCCTTTATGGCGGCGCAAGGCGTATGCTGGAACAGGCGGGCATCCCCTTAAAAGGCTTGAACATTGACAAGCTGAAAGCGGAGTATCAAGAGCTGACCGCACAGAAAAAAGAACTGACCGTCACATACAAAAACTGTGAAAAAGAGCTGAAATCGCTGAACCGGAAACTGGAGAACCTGAACCAGTATTTAGGGCGCACAGAGCCGACAAAAAGCGCACAGGAACAGCCTGACCGGGATAATAACCCTTCCCGGTAATTCCCTGTCTGAAAAAGACTTTAAAAGCAAAAGAGCATCGTGGAAATGTGCATAACTCCCCATTCCGCTATGGACAACACCATTCACAGCATGTGGAAAAGCAAAGGGCAGCTTTCCCACATCCTGCAAACAGTGTTGCCCACAGCTCCATAAGACGGGGAGTTATACACATTACGCACAATGCCGACTGCGACGGAATCCCACCCATTCCTTCCTACTTTATTATATAAATTTAAAAAAATTCTTGTAAACAAGACCATATTCCTGTAATATAGTCTACAAATCTGCAAAAAAACAGGAGTGCCGAAGCACCCCCATTCCCTAAACCCTCTTGCAAAATTCGCAGTGTTGGTTTATAATCATCTTAGAAGCCGAAGGATATTAGCGTGTCCGACGGTTGCACAATCGGAAACTTATAAAGCGTAAAAAATACGGATTACAAGGCTATCCTCTATGGCAGTAGAAGATAGCCTTTTCCGTTACTTGCGGTTGTGTTTATTGTCTATGTATGTCAAGGCTGCAAAAATCACCAGCACCAACGTAAGCACTTCTAACGTATTCATACCGACCTCCTTTCCGTTTCCAGAAAGGACAACCGCAGACTATCCCTACTCGTTCTAATCTGACTAAGAGAATTATAGCACGTTATGTCGAATAATGCTATAAAAGATTTGCGTCAATCACTCCGCCGCTTCCAATGCCACCTCTGCAAATTCCGCATCGCTCATGGTTTCCAATTTCCCTAAAACCTGTCCGGCAAGCTCCACCATGTCACTGTCCTGTATGTGGGGAATCACATTCTTTATATCAGCAATCATGCCCTTTCTGTCCTGCCCCTCAAACACACACATCAAATTGATTTCTTCCACTGTAAATTTATCCATCGCTTATATCTCCCTCTCTGATTTTTTCTCTGTTCCCTTTTCAGGGACTTCCTTATCTGACTTATCCCTCTGCTCGATGACCGCTTTTTTCTCCGCCAGTTTTTCCTTTATGGAAATTCTGCCTGCTTGCTTTTCTTCTTTTGGCTTCTCATTGTTCAGGACGTTATCAATCATGTTATAGTTACATTCTTCCAGTTCCTCAATCTTTGCAAGCGGCTTGTATTCTGCCAGCTTATCTAACAGCTCCTTCGCCTTCCTTGCGGTCTGTACGCCCTCGCTGTCATCAAGCTCCGTCCCTTTCCCGATAATATCCGTCATGCCTTCCCGGATACTGTCTGAAATGAGCGCATTAAGGAAATCATTCAGATACCCGGTATTCCCATTCCTGATGTCCTCTGTGATATTCGCTATCTGCGCTTCCCTGTCCTCCACTGTCTGATTGTACTGAACAGTGTCGTAGTTGTAGGAAAGCTGGTCTATCTCCGCAGCAAGGAAAGCCGCCTGCCACTTCTCCAGAGAACCCCTGACCTCTATATCCGGCAGCTTGTCGATCAGCTCCGCAATGACCTCCACCGCCTTCGGATTGTCTGTAATATCCGGCACATAGTCCAGAATCTCCAAATCCGCAACTCTGCCCGAAACAATATCCATCTGCGTGTCCTCATAGCTTTCTGTCCCTTCTGTATGGATATTGATGCCGATGCTTGGGATACCGTTCATCCTCTCCGGCGGTATCCGGTTGAAAATAGCGATTGCTTCCGGGACGTCTGCTATCCCCTCATGGTACTCTCCGAAATTGTGGAATTCCCCGCACTCCGCCACTGTAAGGGTGACAACCGTCTGTTTTTCCTCCTGTGCCTGCTCTGCGGCTTTCTCCTGCAGGGCGGCTCGTTTTTCCTCAAGATAGGCTTCCACACCCGGAAGATACTCCCCAAGCGTCCCGGTCTTGCCCTCTGTAATGGGATTGATGTCTACCTTAACGCCGCCGATTGTAAA
>BLLU01000038.1 GCA_011959105.1 Lachnospiraceae bacterium
GTCAGCTGGGAATTGTGCAGATGATATTTTCTTCCCCTGTAGGGGCACCGAAGTGTAGAGACGGAACTGGAATGAGAGGAGTCAAATTATGAAAGAGAAATTGTGTGGTATTCTGGCGGTCTGTCTGGCCGCTGTGACGGTGTTGGCGGGCTGCGGAAAGCAGGGGCAGGGTTCGGAGCCTGTTCCCGGCGGACAAACCCAGGGCGGGGAGAGCACTCCCGGGCAGCAGGAATCCAGCCAGCCCGCTGTTTCGGAGGAATTGCTGTCCGGCAAGCACCATATTAAGATCAACATGAAAGACTATGGCGTCATCGAGGTGGAACTGGATGCGGACCAGGCCCCCATCACCGTGACCAATTTTGTAAACCTGGCGAAGGCCGGCTTCTATGACGGTCTGACTTTCCACCGCATCATCGAGGGCTTTATGATGCAGGGGGGTGATCCCAATGGCAATGGCACCGGGGGATCGGATCAGGAGATCAAGGGGGAATTCAGCGAAAACGGCGTGGACAATTCCCTGTCCCACACCCGGGGAGCCATTTCCATGGCCAGAACCAATATCCCCGACTCCGCCAGTTCCCAGTTCTTTATCATGCATCAGGACGGCACTGCCCTGGACGGCAAGTATGCCTGCTTCGGCTATGTGACCAGCGGCATGGAGATTGTGGATGAAATCTGTGAGAACGCGGTGGAGACGGACGGCATGGTTCCCGCCGAGTACCAGCCGGTGATCGAGAGCATTGAGGTGGTGGATTAGAATACGGACGCTCTGGCGGTACGCATGAAAACGGGGGAGCAGGCTTCTCCCCCGATATGCGGGAAAGAGGAGAGATGAACGCAGTCTACAGGGACATTTTCAAGGCGATTCATGAGGGAAAATGGCTTAGCATCGAATATCGGAACCAGGAAGAGCGGCTGACCAAGTACTGGATCGGCATCCGGGATCTGGATGTCCACAGGGGAATTCTGTTCGTGGACGGCCTGCATCTGGGAAAATACACGGTGGCCGATCTTCGGATCAAGATTGACTCCATCCAGTGTTCCCAGGTGGTGGAGGGTTCTTACTGCCCGGTGAACCAGAAGCTGGTGGAGGATATTTATCTAAATCCCCACAAATATAAGACATTGTTTGACAACACGGCCAACTTGAAGATCTTAAGCTATCTGGAGATGTGCAACCGTCTGGATACCACTCCCTATATAGCGGATTTTGAGTTGGTCCGCTATTTGGACCGGGAAAGGCTGGTGGGGGAGGTCTATGAACTCAGCGAGGAGCAGTTTCGGGAGATCGTGAAAAAGTTTCAGTACAAGACTCGCCAGCCGGAGCGCCGGGACGGCTCCCTGCGGCTGCAGCAGCTTGCCATGAACGTGCTGAGCGTCCATTTGGCCAGGGGATTGCATGTGCTGGCCTACCGCAGCCTGAATCTGGACATCAAGAGGCGGGTGCTGCGCCCGGACGAGGAGATCACCGTGTGCACGGAGTTTACGGTGGACGGTTCCACGCAGAGCATCCGCAGATATCTGGACGCGGAGGATTATGAACTGGTACGGGACTTTGCCGGAAACCAGGAGCGGATCAAGGACTGCGTCAATCGGCACACCCGCAGACAGAATGCCCTGGTGGACGATATGCCTTATATCATCGGCCTGGGCATGGACATTGCCCTGGACCTGCACAAGGAATACAAGGCCATTCTGAAACTGTACCGGGAGAACCGGGTTCCCGTGCCCATCAAGGCGTTTTTCGGGGATTTGCTGGAACGCCCCAGGGCCCGGCAGGCCAGCCCCATCGCCCTGATCAACCAGCGGGTCAACATGGACCAGCTGCTGGCCATCAACAATGCCATGAAATACCCGGTGGCCTATATCCAGGGCCCTCCCGGCACGGGTAAAACCAACACCATTCTCAACACCATCATGACGGCCTTCTTCAATGAAAAGACCGTGCTTTTTGCTTCCAACAACAATCATCCCATAGACGGCGTATGTGAGAAACTCACCGGTCTGGAATACCGGGGGAAGCCCATTGCTTTTCCCATCCTGCGGCTGGGCAACCGGGAGGTGGTGCGGGAAGCCATTCTGTATATCCGGGAACTGTACCGGCGCACCCGCTCCGTCTCCGTATTTGAGAGCACGCTGGACCGCAATCGGGACGAACGGAAACAGCGGGCCAGGAAACTCTCGGATCTGTTGAAAAAATATGATGAGGCGCTGGACCTCCAGGAGCGGGGAGAGACCATCCGGCGTCTTTTGGAATACCAGGATGGACAGCAGATGACAGCCCAGATGCTTCCCTTTCAGGCAGATCTGGGAGGCAGGCAGCTTAAGCGGATCAGACAGCGTCTGGATACTCTGGGCAAGGTGTCGGAAGAGCAGGCCCTGGCGCTGGTGGACGATGATGTGGAGGAATTGAAAAAATATCTCTATTATACCGGGGCCGGCTATATGAAACGGCTGGACGACAAAGAATTTGAGGAATTACGGAAGATTCTGCAGGAGGAGGATTTGGACAAGGCCACGGAGGCTTTTGCAAAATATCTGGGGGAAAAGAAAAATCTGCTGCGCCTGCAGAAAATTTTTCCCATTATCGCCACTACCTGTATCTCCGCACATCGTTTGGGGGAGCCGGAGCCTTTGTTTGACATGGTGATTATGGATGAGGCCAGCCAGTGCAATATGGCGGTATCTCTGGTACCCATCCTGCGGGGCAACAATCTGATGCTGGTGGGGGATCCCCAGCAGCTGAGCCCGGTGATCCTGCTGGACGAACTGACGGGGGAAAGGCTGAAAAAGCGCTACTGTGTTACCGAGGAGTATGATTACCGCAGGAATTCCATCTACAAGGTCTATTTGGCCTGCGATGCGGTGAGCGATGAGATCCTGCTGCACAACCACTACCGATGCCATCCCGAAATCATCGGTTTCAACAATAAAAAGTACTACAATTCCCGTCTGCAGATCAAGACCGTCAGCCAGGAACCGGTACCCCTGGAGTATCTGGACATGCAGGACGCCCAGGCGGGCCTGAAGAATACGGCTCCGGCGGAGGCAGAGGCCATCGCCGCCTATGCCGCTGCCCACAGGGAGCGTTCCATCGGTATTATCACCCCTTTTGTGAACCAGAAGCTGCTGATTGAGCAGGCCTTGAAGGAGGCGGGGGTCACGGGTGTGACCTGCGGCACGGTCCACGCCTTCCAGGGGGATGAGAAAGAGGTGATTCTGTTTTCCACGGCTGTCACCGACCAGACCCAGGCGGGTACATATGAATGGCTGAAAAACAACAAGGAATTGATCAATGTGGCCACTTCCCGGGCCAGGGACAAGCTGGTGGTGCTGGGCAGCCAGAAGAATCTGAGCCGCCTGCACCAGGAGGAGGGGCAGGACGATCTGTACGAATTGGTGCAGTATGTGCGCAGCAGCGGAAAGACCGCTGTAACCCCTAAAAAGGCCAATTCCCGGGCTCTGGGGGTCAAGCCTTTCAGCACCGCCACCGAGGAGGCTTTTCTGCGGAATTTAAGCCATGCGCTGAGCAATATCTGGCTGAGCCAGAGCCGGTACGCGGTACATAAGGAAGTGCCCATTTCCCAGGTGTTCCAGAGTAATGATACCTTTGACGATCTGTTTTATACAGGCCGGTTTGACTTTGTGGTCTACGAAAAGCAGGGGGAGCAGGAACTGCCCATGCTGGCCATCGAACTGGACGGCAAGGAGCACTATGAGGATGAGGTGGTGCGCCGCAGGGACGAGAAGAAGAACCGGATCTGCCGGGAGCATCATTTACAGATCATCCGGGTCGAAAACTCTTACGCCAGGCGGTATAACCATATCAAGGACATTCTGCTGGAGTACTTTTCCAAGATGCATTAGTGTGAGAAGAACGGCATTTCTCCGCACAGAATCATGGGGGTTAGAACGGAAAAAGAAAGGAAGCAAAGCATTGCAAAAACAGGAAATACTGAAGAAATATTTTGGCTACAAAGATTTCCGGCCGGGCCAGGAACTGCTCATCGACAGTCTCCTGGCGGGGCGGGACGTGCTGGGCATCATGCCCACCGGGGCGGGCAAATCCATCTGCTATCAGGTACCGGCCCTGCTGCTGCCGGGGATCACGGTGGTGGTCTCTCCCTTGATCTCTCTGATGAAAGATCAGGTTCAGGCCCTGAACCAGGCGGGCGTCCACGCCGCCTATATCAACAGTTCCCTGACGGAAGGCCAGATTCGGAAAGCCATGGAATACGCCGCGACAGGCAGATACAAGATTATCTATGTGGCCCCGGAACGCCTGGAGACCTGGGAATTTACCTGCTTTGCCCGGCAGGCCCGGATCAGTATGGTGGCGGTGGACGAGGCTCACTGTATCTCCCAGTGGGGGCAGGATTTCCGGCCCAGCTATCTGAAAATCGTTTCTTTTGTGAAAAAGCTGGCTCCCCGGCCTGTGATCGGCGCCTTCACCGCCACGGCCACCAGTCAGGTAAAAGACGACATCATCGCCGTGCTGGGACTGGGGAATCCCCAACTCCTGATCAGCGGCTTCGACCGCCGGAACCTCTTTTTCGGCGTGGAAACTCCCAAAAGCAAATTGAGTTATGTACAGCAGTATATAGAGAGTCATCCCGGAGACAGCGGCATCATTTACTGCGCCACCCGCAAGAATGTGGAGAAGGTGCATGAGGCTCTGCTGGCCAGGGGCATTGCCGCAGCCAGGTACCATGCGGGACTGACGGCCCAGGAGCGCAGTGAGAACCAGGAGGATTTTATCTACGACAGAAAACCGGTTATCGTGGCCACCAACGCTTTCGGCATGGGCATCGACAAATCCAATGTGCGCTATGTACTCCATTTCAACATGCCCCAGAGTATGGAAAACTATTACCAGGAGGCGGGCCGGGCAGGCCGTGACGGTGCGGCATCGGAGTGTATTATGCTCTACTCCGGTCAGGACGTGATGGTAAACCAGTATTTGCTGGACAACAAGGCTCCCAACGAGGAATTGGGCCCGGAGGAGAACGCGCTGGTGCGGGAGCGGGACAGCCAGCGGCTGCAGAGCATGGTGGGATATGCCCGCTCCACCAACTGTCTGCGAAAATATATTCTGGAATATTTCGGGGAATACGGTCTGCAGCGCTGTGAGAACTGTTCTGTCTGCCGGGGGGAATATGAGGAGCAGGACTGCACGGAGCAGGCCCGGCAGGTCGTCACCTGCATTCTGGAACTGCGCCAGCGCTACGGCGTTAATGTGGTGGCCGGAACGCTGCACGGGGACAAGCGCTCCAAACTGCTGGCTCTGGGGGCGGACCGCTGCTCCACCTACGGCGTCTTACAGGCCCTGTCCGAGGACCGGATCAAACGGATCATTCGGGAACTGGAGGAACGGGAATATCTGGAGTCCACGCCGGACAAATATGCCGTCCTCAAAGTCTGCGCCAGGGCCCAGGACCTGCTGGAGGGCAGCGATTCCCTGATCCTGCGTTTTGCCAGAGAAGAGGAAGGTGCTGCTGCCAGAACCCGGAAAGCCCGTAAGTCGGATGTGCTGAACAGCAGGGGGCTGGAGCTTTTCGATGTGCTTAAGAAACTGCGGATGGAACTGGCCCGGGAGGGCGGCGTACCTCCTTATATGGTGTTCAGCGACAAGACCCTCACCGATATGTGTATCCGCCTGCCCTTTGACAAGGGAGAGATGCTGCAGGTGGCGGGTGTGGGAGAGAAAAAGTATGAGCGTTATGGCCAGCCGTTTCTGGAGGCGGTGCGGGAATTTACCCGGGGCCGGAAAGAGAAAACCTCTTTCGGAGAACAGGGTATGGACCGTTTTTGTTAAACTGCGGCCTCTATACGCTTATATTCCATCAGCGTGATCTGCCCCGTGTGTGAGGCGGCAAAAGTCACTTCATCCACCCCCACCGGGTTGTGGGCATCCACATAGGGCATGAGGGTGAATGTAATATGTACCGTGGGATTGAGGGCTTGAGGGTCGGACTGCAGCTCTTTCAGGGTTACATAGTACCAGGACACGGTGGGAACTTCTTCTCCCTGCCCGGAGTAATAGGCCCGGCAGGCTTCCTGGATATGGGACAGATAGCTGTTGACCAGGGCCATATCCGACAGGGGCAGCGAAGTCCAGTCCGAAGTATACGGAAAGGCCAGGGCATTGTCCTCCGCCGCCTGGGATTTCCCGATGTTTTTAGTGGTGGGCAGAACGCAGATCACCAGACATGCGATGCCCAATATGGTCCGCAGTTTGATATGTAAGATTCGGTTCATGGGGGCTCCCCCTATGTGGAATTGCTTTTGTGTTATTCTATGCGGCAGCAGGCAGGAGGGTGCATGGCTTATGGGGGTGGAAAGGGCATTGCTGCTTTGTATAAAGATAAAATACCATGATAAGCGGTTAGGCAGGAAAAGAGAGACTTGTAAGAAAAGATTTTAGGTGAAATGTGGTCAGGATATGCTATAATTAAGTTGTTAGTCCCTCCAGTGTAAAAGAAGTTCCTTCAGGAGTGGCGCCGGTTAGAACGCAAAGCCATGGAAAGAGACATGTCATGCCATATAAAAAACAGATTATTTTCGGCATCTGCCATGCCATTGTACTAATAATGATATTTTTATCAGGCTGCGGGAAAGAAAAAGAAGAGGGCGTGGACGAAAAGGCTTTCGGCGTGGATTTTACGCAGACGCAGGCGATTCCCCGCCCTGAGCAGGTAGTCTGCGGCCGTGAGTGTGTCTGGGCTGTCACGGCTGTAAAGGGCGACTGCATTTACCGATTGGAGTATGCCTCCGGCGAAGCCGCCGCCGTTGAGATTCCGTGGCAGCAGGAGAAAGAGGAAAGCCTGATCAATATCGCGCAGAGGGACGGAACACTCTATGCGCAGGTTTATCTGCCGGAGGAAACTGTTTTTGAGATTCGAAAGTATGTGGGAGGGACCTGGCTTAAGGTCACTGCCTTTGAGGCTGTTGATGAGGAGTGGCAAAACCTGGGGAGCGGCCTTTATGTGGACTCCGAAGAAAAAGTTTATCTGGCGGGCCGGGGCAAAGTTACCCGTTTTGGAGAGGAAGGAAAACCGGAGCAGGAGTATCGGCTGGGCGGAGATGCCCGCTTTTTCCTGGAGAATGAAGAAGGCGTCGTGGAATGCGTGGCTGTGACGAAAAAAGGAATTGCCTTATATTGTCTGCAGGAAGACCAGGCGGAGAAACAATGGGACCTGGAGGCCTATACGCTGCGCCCCGTTGGCCTGACTGGTTCAGATGAGGGGCTGCTGTGCCTGGCCACGGAGGAGGAACTGCTGTTTGTCGATAAAGGCAGCGGCAGGTTGTTGGCCCGTTCCGATCTGACAGCCTGTGGGGTTTCCTCTGTTTTGGCGGGGACCTATGACCCGCAGGAGGAAAGCCTGCGGCTCTATGGGAAGGAAAGCGGCGGGAATCTGTGCTATAGTCTGTTGAGTCACCGGGACAACTTCGGGGAACAGCGTGCCGAACTGGTCTATGGAACCATGCGATACATGGGGGTCACGGAGGAAGTACAGGCGGCGATCATGGAATTCAACCGAACCAATGAGGATTATTATATCAAGATTAGGAATTATAATACCATGCGGGGGCCGGAGGACCAGGAGTGGAACTGGTGGGATGATTTGCTCCGGCTGCAGGCAGACATGGCTGGCGGGAACGCGCCGGATCTCATTGAAATGGCGGGACTGGGACGTTATAAGTCCTACGCCGGGAACGGTTATCTGGAGGATCTGACCCCATATCTGGAGCAGTCCCCCTATGGAGATGACCTGATCTGGAACGTGCTGAACGGTTTTAAAGTGAACGGGGGTCTGTATCTTATGACACCGCATTTTGCGGTGAGCGGTGTTGTAATAAACCCGGAATATGCCGGGATGGCCGAACAATGGAATACCGGGGCGCTGTATGAGATGATTGAGATAAATCAGTGGGAAAAATCTCTTTATATCGGCTCCCGTAATCCGTCGTATTTGTTGGAGTATCTGATGCGCGGCATGTTAAACGACTTTGTGGACTGGGAGAAACGGGAAGCCTCGTTTGAGACGGAGGAATTCTTAAAGATACTGGCGCTGTGCAGGGAGAGCGGGAAATGGGCAGGGACGGACTTGCCTTCAGGGGAATACCGGGAACTGCAGGAAGGCTTGCTGGTGGGCGAGGCTTATCTGTACAGCTATAGCGCCTATTTGAACTATGTGGATGTATTTGGCAGACAATGCAGGGTCTATGGTTTTCCCAACGCTGCCGGGCAAGTATACGGAGTGCATATGCAGAGCGACAGCTGCGCCATCTATGCGGGGAGCCGACACAAAGAAGGAGCCTGGGCCTATATTGAAAGCCTTCTTGGGGAAACGAATCAGATGGGGAGCGGATATGAGTTTCCCATTTGCGGTTCCTGGCTGAAGGCGTTGGAAAAGACGGAGAGAAAGGATGTCATAATCGTAAACCATTTGGAAGAGCAACTGACAGAGGCTCAGATCCAGATGATAAATGATGTGATCTACCAGGGCGAGTTTGTGTATATGGAGGTGGATTCCTATATCCGCAGTATTCTGCAGGAAGAGGCGGCGGCTTATTTCGCAGGGGACAAGACCGCAGAGGAGACGGCCCGCGTTATCCAGAGTAAGGTGCAGCTTATTTTAGAGGAATAGGACGGAAGGGCGGACATATGCATGGCGCCCAGGGGCTTGCGTCCCGGGAGGAGAGAGATATGATAAGGGAAAAAGAAGGGATATTCCTGCTGGAAACCAGGCACAGTTCGTACCTGTTTGAGGTCATGGAGACAGGACATCTGGAGCATCTGTACTATGGTAGAAGGATCCACCCGGGGGACGGGGCGGCGCTGCGGGAAAAACATGCCTTCGCGCCGGGCAATGGGATCTATTATGACGACAAACACAGGCATTTCAGCCTGGAGGATGTCTGCCTGGAGATGTCCTCTTATGGAAAGGGGGATATCCGGGAGCCCTTTATAGAAATAGTACATGAGGACGGCAGCTTTACTTCGGATTTTCTCTACGATTCCTTTTCCATTACGGATACAAAACCGGCGTTTGCCAACCTGCCCGGCTCCTACAGCGAGGATGGAAAGGTGGAGCATCTGCTGGTGACGCTGAAAGACCGGGGATATGGCCTGACCCTGGAACTGCATTATTATGTATATCCGGAATGCGATGTGATCACCAGAAGCGCCAGGCTTGTGAACCAGGGGGAACACCCGGTGACACTGAAGCGGCTTATGAGCCTGCAGCTGGATTTTGCCGCCCGGGATCTGGTGTTCACCACCTTTACCGGCGAGTGGGCCAGGGAGATGAAGCGAACGGACATTCCCATGGGAGCGGGCAGGCATGTAAATGCCTCCTATGCCGGGGTGTCTTCCAGCAGGGCCAATCCCTTTGTGATGCTCTCCGGGGAACACACCACGGAGGACGCAGGGGACTGCTATGGATTCAATCTGGTCTACAGCGGCAATCACTACGAGGCGGTGGAGGTCAGCGGTTTCGGAAAAACCCGTTTTGTGGCGGGGATTAATCCCCAGTCCTTTTCCTGGGAACTGAGCCCAGAAGAAGCCTTTGAGACGCCGGAGGCGGTGATGACCTTTTCCCATCAGGGATTCAATGACATGAGCGGACATATGCACCGTTTTGTCAGGGAACATATCGTGCGGGGAACCTGGAAGAAAAAGCTGCGGCCTGTACTGCTGAACAGTTGGGAGGCTGCTTACTTTGACATCAATGAGAGGAAGCTGCTGCGCCTGGCCCGGGCGGGAAAAGAGGCGGGGGTGGAACTCTTCGTCATGGATGACGGCTGGTTTGGGGAGCGCAGGGATGATACCCGTTCCCTGGGAGACTGGTATGTGAACGAAAAGAAACTTCCCGGCGGGCTCCGGGGGATCTGTGAGAAGGTGAGAGCCTTGGGGCTGGAGTTCGGCATCTGGGTGGAGCCGGAGATGGTGAATGTGGAGAGCGGGTTGTATCGGGCACATCCGCAGTGGACCCTGGACATCCCCGGCAGGCCCCATTCCGAGGGACGCAATCAGCGCATTCTGGATCTGGGCAATCCGGAGGTGCAGGCATACATCATCGAGGAGATGAGCAAGGTGTTCTCCTCGGCGGAAATCAGCTATGTAAAATGGGATATGAACCGCATATTTTCGGATGTCTATGCCAAGGATCTGGAACCCCGGGAGCAGGGAAAGGTGTTTCATCGCTATGTGTGCGGCCTGTACCGCTGCATGAAGGAATTGACGGAGCGCTTTCCGGCAATTCTGTTTGAGGGATGCAGTTCGGGGGGTAATCGATTTGACTTGGGGATACTGGCGTATTTTCCCCAGATCTGGGCCAGCGACAATACCGATGCCCTGTGCCGGGCGGAGATTCAGAACGGGTACAGCTACGGCTATCCCATGTCCACGGTCAGCGCGCATGTGTCCGCCTGCCCCAACCACCAGACCCTGCGGGTCACACCTTTGGAGACTCGCTTCCATGTGGCGGCCTTCGGCGTCTGCGGCTATGAGTGCAATTTCTGCGATATGGGAAAAGAGGAATTGGCGGCGGTAAAAGCGCAGATCGCTCTCTATAAACAATGGCGGGAAGTTCTGCAGTACGGCGATTTTTACCGGGGCAGGAGTTTCGGGACCAGCGGGCACAGCGCCATCAGCCCGGGCAGTTCCAATACCATGGAGTGGACCTGTGTGTCCCCGGATCGGAAGAAGGCGGTGGGGATGCTGCTTCAGAAGCTGGTGGTGCCCAACGATTCTTACGCCTGTTACCGGGCCAGGGGACTGGAGGAGGAGAGTTGCTACCATTTCTACAACCGCAGCCTGCAATACAATCTGAAAGCCTTCGGCGGACTGGTGAATATGATTGCGCCCATTCACATCCGACAGGGCTCCCTGGTGGAAGAGATCGCCTCCAGGCTGGTGAAACTGGAGGGGGAGACGGAGGACTGCCTGGTATATGGGGATGAACTGATGTACCATGGCGTAAAGCTGAAACAGGCCTTCGGATCCGTGGGATACAGCAGTGAAGTGCGAATCTACCAGGATTTCGGTTCCAGAATGTATTTTATGGAGTGTGCGGAACGCTAAACCAGCATATTCCCGTAGAGCGCACTGCTGCAGGAAAGGACGCTTCGCGGCCCTTCCTGCAGCACCCGGGTTGTGCGCACGAAGGGGGTATGCGGAACTCTATTAGGAGAATGGACATGGATAACGAAAAGCAGACCAAGAAAAACCTGATGTATTTTCCTCTGGGAACAGTGGGGCGGGACGCGGTGTACTGTCTGATCAACAGCTACCTGCTGACCTTTGTATTATTCACGCATTCCCTGGACGGGGCCCAGCTTGCGGCGGTGACGGGGATCATGATCGCGGCCCGGGTGTTTGACGCCCTCAATGATCCCATTATGGGCAATATCATTGAGCGCACCCGGTCCAAATTCGGCAAATTCAAGCCCTGGCTGTTGGCGGGGGGCCTGTCCACCTCGGTGGTGATCTATCTGCTGTTTAATGTCAGGCTGCAGGGATGGAGTTTTGTGTGGTTTTTTGCCCTGTTGTATTTTGGCTTCAGCATTACCTATACCATGAGCGATATCTCTTACTGGGGCATGATCCCGGCCCTGGGCTCCGATGCCAATGCCCGGAACCAGTTTACCTCCAGAGCCACGCTCTTTGCCGGCATCGGCAGCACGCTGGCGGCCATTCTGATTCCTCTTTTTACGGCGGGTTCAGGGGCCATCGGCGGCAGCACGGCGGTGGCCTACGGATGGATTGCTCTGGCGATTGCCATATTGGGGCCGCTGTTTATCCTTTTTCCTCTGCTTGGAGTGCGGGAGCATCGGGAGAGCAGCCTGCCGGCAGAGCGGGAAAAGTTTTCCCTTTTACAGGTATTCCGCACCATCGTCCGCAATGACCAGCTGGTGTGGGTCTCGGTGATCTTTCTGATCCAGCAGGTGGGAAACGGTCTGGTGATCGGAGGAATCGGTTCCACTTACATTTATTTTACCTTTGGCTACAACGGCGGGCTGTATTCCCTGTTTACCACGGTGGGCATGGCGGCCACGGCCTTTCTGATGATTTTTTATCCGGCCATCTCCCGGCGTATCCACAGGAAAAAACTGATGGGTGTCATGGCGGTGATTTCCGTCGCAGGCTATGGAATGATGCTGGGTTCACTGGCGGTTCCGGGAACCGGCATGGGCAGGTTCTGGCTGCTGGTGCTGGGGTATATGCTGTCCAATTTCGGCCAGTACTGCTATTATCTGATCATGATGATTTCCATTATGAACACGGTGGAGTACAATGAATACAAATTCGGCACCAGAGACGAGGGAATTATCACGTCCCTGCGTCCCTTTATCACCAAGATGAGTTCCGCGCTGATCGTGGCCATTACCTCCGCCGCATATCTGCTCTTTGGCGTCACCGGCTATACCAATCGGATTTCCGATCTGGAGCAGCAATGCGCCCAGGGGCTGCTCTCCGAGGAAGAGAAACTGGCCCGGATATCCCAGGTGATTTTCGGGGCGGAAGGCGCTCAGGCCGGCGTTTCAGCGGGACAGAGCGCGGGGCTGATGATTGCCATGACGGTACTTCCCTGCGCGCTGATGCTGCTTTCTTACTTCTTATATAAAAAGAAGTATCGGCTGGACGAGGAGTTGTATGACAAGATCTGCGGGGAACTGAATCGGAACTGAGGAGGCTGGGATGATGAGTGAACTTTTGGAATTTGCTGACAGAGAGGAATTCAGGAACTGGCTTTCTGAGCACTGCCTGTCAAGCGACGGCGTATGGCTGCTGCTTGGCAAAGCCGGCGGGCCGAAAACCATTAAGGCGGGAGAGGCGCTGGAAGAAGCCCTCTGCTTTGGCTGGATAGACGGCCAGATGCAAAGCATGGACGATAAAACTTACAAAAAGTATTTTTCCATGCGCAGGGAAAAGAGCAAGTGGTCCGAGAAAAATAAGGCATTGGCCCAAAGTCTTGAAGAGCGGGGGCTGATGACGGATTTCGGCAGAAAGAAAATGGAGGAAGCCAGGAAGAACGGTCAATGGGACGCTCCGAAATCCACGGCGGTAACGGAGGAACAGATTGCCAGGCTTTCCGAACTGCTACAAGGATATGAGCCTGCCTGCACCAATTTCCGGGCCATGTCCCCGTCGGTAAAGAAAACCTACGCCCGGGCGTATTTTGACGCTAAGACAGACGCCGGGCGGGAAAAACGGATGGCCTGGATGGTGGACCGGCTCAATAAGAACCTGAAACCCATGTAAGAGCGGGGAAGACGATCCAAAATGAAGGCAGCGGACAGAATTGAGGAAAAATATGGGAAAAGCAGCACGGAAGCTGGATTATGACAGCACGTTGGGAGAATTGTACCGCAGTCCGGTGGGGCATGACGCCCTGGCCCGGGTATTGCTGCAGCTGGGGCTGCCGGAACGCGCGCTTACCAACCGGGCCGTGTCCGGCCTGAAGTTGCGCACCGTGGCGAAACTGGCGGGGAAGAAGCTGGGGGCAGGATTTTTTGACGCGCTGCTGGAACTGGTGAACGGCGAAAAGGACCAGCCCTGCTCCGCAAAGGGCAGAGTTACGCCCAAGTGGTGGAAAGAGGCGGTCTTTTACCAGATCTATCCCCGCAGTTTCTGCGACAGCAATGGGGACGGGATCGGGGATCTGCAGGGCATAATCGGCAAGCTGGACTACCTGCGGGAACTGGGAGTGGACGCCCTGTGGCTGTCTCCCATCTACGATTCTCCCAATGATGACAACGGTTATGACATCCGGGATTATGACAAAATCATGGAAGAATTCGGAACCATGGAGGATTTCATGCAGCTGCTTGACCAGGTACATCGCCGGGGGATGCGGCTGATTATGGATCTGGTAGTAAACCACACCTCCGATGAACACATCTGGTACAGACAGGCCCTGCAGTCCGGCTCCCCCTACCGGGAATACTATTTTTTCCGGGAGGACGACGGCAGCCGCAGGCCGCCCAACAACTGGACTTCTTTCTTTTCCGGCCCGGCCTGGAAGTATGAGGAGGAGACGGACAGTTGGGCGCTGCATTTGTTTTCTCAAAAGCAGATGGACCTAAACTGGGACAATCCCAAAGTGCGGGAAGAGATTATCGCCATGGTGAACCGCTGGCTGGAGCGGGGAGTGGACGGCTTCCGCATGGATGTGATCAATTATATTTCCAAGAGGGAAGGGCTGCCCCAGGGAGATGAGACCATCGGCGGCCTGATGGGATATTACGGCATCGAGCACTATTATTACGGTCCCAGGCTTCATCAGTACCTGCGGGAAATCCGGGAGAGGGCCTTTGCGCCCCACGGGGCTTTTTCCGTGGGAGAGACGCCGGGTCTGGGAATGAAAATGTGCCAGCTTGTGACGGGGGAAGAGCGCGGGGAACTGGATATGGTGTTCTCCTTTGACCACCTGGAGACGCCGGGGCATGTGCGGTTCCAGGACTATGCTTATGATCTGAATTATTTCCGGGATTATATGATAGACTGGATGGAGCATTACGGCAGCAACTGCTGGATGTCCCTCTTTTATAACAACCATGACAATCCCCGGATGATCAGCAAGATCACCAAAGACGCCTCCTGGCATACGGCACTCTCCAAACTTCTGGCGGTGATGCAGCTTACGCTGAAGGGGACGCCCTTTATTTATCAGGGGGATGAGATGGGGCTGGCCAATTACGCTTTTACCTCTATGGAACAGATTACGGATGTGGAGGCAAAGGGGTATTATGCCGAACATATAGGGAAGGAGCCCCGGGAGAAAGTATTTGCGACAGTTCTGGCGGGAACCCGGGAGCATGGGAGAGTACTGCTGCCCTGGAATAAGAAAATGCCCCCTTGGCATGAGGGGCTGCGCCAGGAGCCTAAAGAGGAAGTGCTGTTGGCTTACAGAACGCTGCTGCGTCTGCGGCATGGGGAAAAAGCCTTGGTCTACGGAGGATTCAGGGTCCTGTGCCGGAGGAAGAACCGTTTCGTGTATGCCCGGGGACTGGGAAAGCGGGTCTATGTGGTGGACTGCAATCTGGGCAGCAGGCCCTGCCGGCCGTTCAGGCTCAGAGGAAAATGGCAGCTGGTATACGACACGGCGGAAACCGTAAAAGACATGGCGGCGGACAGCGGGGAAATGCTCTGGGGATATGAGGCCCGGATCTGGCGCAGGGCGGACGAAGAGTGAACGGCGCGGGTAATTTTTGAAATATGCGGAACATAAGTTAAAAGAGCACAAAAACAGGAGAAGGAACCAATGAGATTGATGCTGTGTTATATCAGAAAGCATTTGGGCATGTTTCTGGTGGCGGTGGTGTTTCTGGCCATAGAGACCTTTGCGGATCTGCTGCAGCCCACCTTCATGTCCTATATTGTGGACCGGGGCGTCAAAGGGGCAGATGTGGGATTGATCTGGCGGTATGGCCTGATCATGCTGGGAATCACCGCCATGGGGGCGGTGGGAGCGGTGGTGCGCAATACCTATGCCAGCCGGACTTCCCAACTCATCGGCAAGGAGATACGGCTGGCCATCTACGAGAAAGTACAGGCTCTTTCTTATGAGAATATCGACCGGCTGCAGCCTGCTTCCATCATCACCAGGATCACCAATGATGTGACCCAGATGCAGAACTTTATCAACGGCATTATGCGGATCATGTTAAAAGCCCCGGTGACCTGCGTGGGGGCAGTGGCGCTGATTATTTTTCAGATGCCCCGGCTCCTGCCTTTGATGCTGGTAATTCTGGTCTGCGCCGGCCTGCTGATCTACGGCAATATGAAACTGGGCTATCCACGGTTTGACAGGATGCAGAGAAAACTGGACGGGCTGAACCATACCAGCCGGGAATTCCTGAGTGCCATCCGGGTGGTGAAGGCCTTCCGGGCCGAGGAGCAGGAACAGGAGAAATTTCAGGAGGCGTCCCTGCAATTGGCGGAGGCGGGCATCTCTTCCATGCGGGTGATGGCCGTATTCGGCCCCTTGATTAATCTCACGGTGAACGGAGGGATCGTGGTGATGCTGTGGCTCTCCGGGCGGGAGATGGCAGGAGAGATCGGGCAGCTTATGGCCTGTGTCAACTATATGACCCAGGTGCTGTTCGCGCTGGGCATGGTGTCCAATATCCTGAATTCCGCCGTCCGGGCCGTGGCTTCCTCCGCCAGAGTGCAGGAAATCCTGGACGAGACGCCCGCCCAGGCGGAAGTGTCCGCCCGGAAAGAACTGTCCTCCCGGGCTGAGGCGCCGTTCTCCGATGACGGAAAAAGGCGGGAGCCCGGCGGCTCTGTCAGCATCGCCTTCCGGCAGGTTTCCTTTGCCTATGCGGGCACGTCCCGTCCGGCGGTGCAGGAGGCGGATTTTACCGTCCGGGAAGGGGAGACCGTGGGAATCATCGGCCCCACCGGGTCGGGCAAAACCACATTGGTGAACCTGGTTCCCAGATTCTATGACGCCACCCGGGGACAGGTGCTGGTGGAGGGACGGGACGTGACTCTGACCCCCACGGAGCAGCTGCGCGGTTACATAGCCGTAGTGCCTCAGAAGGCGCTGCTTTTCTCCGGTACCATCCTGGAGAACCTGCGCTGGGGAGATAAGGAGGCCACGCCGGAGGAAGTCCGCCGGGCGGCAGAGGCGGCCTGTGCGGAGGAATTTGTGTCCAAACTGCCGGAGGGCTATGACACTCTGCTGGGGCAGGGTGGTGTAAACCTCTCCGGCGGCCAGAAACAACGCCTTTCCATCGCCAGAGCCCTGCTGAAAAAGCCCCGGGTACTGATCCTGGACGATTGTACCAGCGCCCTGGACGCCACCACGGAGGCCAGGGTACTGGCGGGAATCCGGCGGGAGTCCGCAGGTATGACGGTGCTTCTGGTGAGTCAGCGCATCGCCACGGTGATGAAAGCCGATCACATCCTCTGTATGGAGGACGGGCGGGTCTGCGGTTTCGGATCCCATCAGGACTTGATGACAGACTGTGAACCCTACAGGGCCATCTACAATTCCCAGATCGGAGAATAAGGACAAAATCCGAAGAATAAGGATAGAATTTGTTGCGGCAGGAGGAACTGATATGGATAAAAATATGGCGACGCCCCCTTCCCAGCTGGGGCGGGCAAGGGGCGTTCCGGCAGTGAAACCCAAAGATATGAAAGGTACTTTGGTCCGGCTTTGGCAGTTGACCCGGGGCCACAGGAAAGGGCTGGGCTGGGTTCTGATGCTGTCCGGCCTGGCTTCCGGCTCCGCCGTCCTCTCTCCCTACCTCATCGGCAGGGCGGTGAACTGCATTGATGCCGGTGAGCCGGGCCTGGCGCTGCTGGCAGCGCTGGCGGGACTGTATCTGGGAGACTGGCTGATCCGTTTTTTGCAGCAGTTCCTTATGGCGGGCATCGGACAGCGGATGATCTATCATATCCGCACCAGTCTGTTTTCTCATATGGAAAAGCTGCCCCTGTCCTTCTTTGACACCCGGCAGCACGGGGAACTGATGAGCCGCCTTACCAATGATGTGGACAATATCAGCGTCACCATATCGGATTCTCTTACTCAGCTTATGACCTATGGTTTTACCATCATCGGCATCTTCTGTGTCATGCTCTGGATGAGTCCGCTGCTCACCTGTATCGCCCTCTTTGCGGTGCTGCTGATCTTTCTGCTGACCCGGGCGGTGACCAGGCGCACCAAGGTGCTGTTCCGGCAGCAGCAGGCCATTCTGGGCAGACTCAACGGACAGGTGGAAGAGAGCGTATCCGGCATCAGCATGGTCAAGGCTTTTGGCCAGGAGCGGGAGATGGTGGCGAAGTTTGTGGAAAATAACGATGCCTTCTGCCGGGTGGCTACCAAGGCTCAGATTGCTTCCGGCTATCTGATGCCCATGATGAATGTGATCAACAATCTCACCTATGTGCTCATCGCCATAGCCAGCGGTCTGATGGCGCTGGGAGGAAAACTGACCGTAGGCGAGATTTCCAGTTTTCTGCTGTATTCCCGGCAGTTTTCCAGGCCCTTTGTGGATATCGCCAATATATACAACAATTTTCAGACGGCGGTGGCTGGGGCGGAGCGCATTCTGGAGATTCTGGACCAGGACGGGGAGCCGGAGGACGCGCCTGGGGCCAGAAGCGCGGACGGGGTACGGGGAGCCGTGCGTTTCCGGGACGTGACCTTCGGCTATCGGCCGGATCAGCCCATTCTGCGGCATATCAATCTGGAGATCTCCGCGGGGACCCGGGTGGCGGTGGTGGGTCCCACGGGTTCGGGAAAAACCACCCTGATCAATCTGCTGACCCGATTCTATGACGTGCAGGAGGGGGCCATCCTGCTGGACGGCTGTGATCTGCGGCAGTACCGGCTGGGAGAACTGCGCCGGGCCTTTGGGGTGGTGCTTCAGGACACGGCGCTGTTTGGCACTTCTATCCGGGAAAATATCAGTTACGGACACCGGGACGTGCCGCTGGAACAGATACAGGAGGCGGCCCGGGCAGCCGGAGCGGACGGTTTCATCCGCAGGCTGCCCCAGGGCTATGACACGGTGCTGCACCAGGGCGGCGCGGAACTGAGCCAGGGAGAGCGGCAGCTTCTCACCATCGCCAGAGCGGTGCTGAACCGTGCTCCCATCATGATTCTGGACGAGGCCACCAGTTCCGTGGACACCGTGACGGAACAGCATATCCGCCGGGCCATGCTGGACATCACCCGAGGGCGTACTTCTTTTATTATCGCCCATCGTCTGTCCACCATCCGGGATTCCGACCTGATTCTGCTGATCCGGGAAGGCCGGATCGCGGAGCAGGGCACCCACCGGCAGCTCATGGCCCTGGAAGGGGAGTATGCCCGGATGTATCGGACCCAGATGGGGCAGGGGTGAGGGGACAAAAGGGGCTGGAGGGGGGTGGATGGAAAACGCTTTCGTCCCCTTATCTACAGGGATTTGAAAATATTGGAAAAGAGAAAAGTAAAGTTTGACATTCCCCGTGAATGGTGTTATGGTAAAATCAGATGTAATTTCGGATAAAGGAGTAATCGACCATGGGGCAGATCAATAAAGGAAAGATATTCAGGAGGCTGACGACCAATATCGTGACGCTGGCAATGCTCACGATAATTATCATCATATGCATCGTATCCATGCGGTCTGCCATAATGAGGAACTCGGAGAAGCTGGGGAGTAATCTGGTCAAGAATTACTCGGCCACGGAGATGTCCAATCTGGCCACTTTCCAGTCCTTCCTGCATTTGTGTACGGACTATGTGGAGTCCTACGAGGCCCGGGGGGCTACCCTGGAGGAATTGGAAAGCGGACTCTATGTCTTTATGAACGGATTGCTGGAGATGTTCGGGGAAGAGAATATTTCCGTCTACGGCAGGGTTCTGGACGGTACGGCCACTATTTCCTACGGCCTTTCCGTAAGCGATGTGGAGGCTTATGCGGCCCGGCAGCAGGAGTATTACGCAAGTTTCATGCAGGCGGACGGGAAAGTTTATGTATCCCCGGCCTACATGGAGGAGGGCAGCGGCCAGCCTGTGGTTACACTCTTTCAGAGAATTTCTGCCAGCAACAGCTTCCTGGCCATGGATATTCGTTTCTCCGGCTTTGAGGCCAACAATGTGGAGATGGACCTGCCCAATCTGGCCAGCTATTATCTCTGCGACAGCCAGGGGACGCTGTTTTTCTACAAGACGCCGCTCCGGCATACATATGAGGAGTTCCAGGAATTCATGGATTCCCTCCTGGCCAGGATTGACCTGGAGGCAGGGGACGGTGCCCTGGAGCGGATCACAGCCATGGATAACCATGAGCGGAATGTATATTATCATGTGCTGGATAACGGCTGGGTGGCCATTCTCACCATCCCGGAGGCCGAACTGCTGGCGGGTGTAGATACCTTTAACAAGGTCAGTGTGGTGCTGATCCTGGTGGGTCTTGTGGCCGTGGTGGTGATAGGGGTGCGGGATTATAAGAAGGAGCGTCAGGCTCTGCAGCTGATGTCGGAGAAGGAACTCATTGTCAAGAGCAACCGTATCTCCCAGAGCGCCATGGCCAGCACGGCCCTGGCCTACCAGGCTGTCTATTACCTGGATCTGCAGGACTTCAGCTGCCGCATGATTTATCCCATCCAGGGGGACAACGGGCCCGTGGATTACCGTCAGGCTATGGACGAACGCTTTGGAGGGGACCGCGTTGCGGAGGAATCCAGGGAGGATCTGAAGCAGTTCCTGAGCCTGGATTATATGACGAAGGAACTGGCAGGAAAAGAACATATCAATATGAAGTACTGCCAGAAAAAGGCCGATGGCAGCAGCGAGTGGTGCCAGATCACGCTGGTGGCCTGCGAGACGGAGAACGGAAAGCCCCAGGCGGTGACGATGACCATCCGCAGCATAGACGAGATGATCAAAAACGAGGAGAAGCAGAAGGAATTGTTTGCCCTTGCTGCCGAGCGGGCGGAGGCTGCCAATTACGCCAAGTCTGATTTCCTGTCCAAGATGAGCCACGATATCCGTACGCCCATGAACGCCATCATCGGTATGACGGCCATTGCCGGCGCCCATATCGACGACCGGGACAGGGTGGTGGACTGTCTCTCCAAGATCACGGTGGCCAGCCGTCATCTGCTGTCCCTGATCAATGAGGTGCTGGACATGAGCCGCATCGAGAGCGGCAAGGTGGTACTCACGGAGGAGGACTTCAATCTCTCCGAACTGATTGAGAACCTGCTTACCATGGTGAAGCCTCTGATCAAGGAGCACAACCATGATTTGAATGTGAAAATCAACAATATCTCCCATGAGAATGTGTTTGGCGACAGTCTGCGTATCCAGCAGGTGTTTGTCAATATCGTGGGCAACTCGGTAAAATACACTCCGGACGGCGGCAAGATCGACATTACCATTTTCGAGAAGCCCACCAATAAGAAGAAAGTGGGCTGTTACGAGTTTGTATTTGAGGACAACGGCATCGGTATGTCGCCGGAATTTGTGGAAAAGATATTCCATCCTTTTGAGCGGTCCGACGATGAGCGGGCACTGAAGGTTCAGGGCACCGGATTGGGCATGGCCATCACCAAGAACATCGTCAATATGATGAACGGCGATATCAAGGTGGAGAGCAAGCTGGGGGAGGGTTCCAGGTTTACCGTGACCATCTTCCTGAAACTGCAGGAGGAAGATCTGGACTCCGCAGCGGAACTGGCGCAGCTGCCCGTACTGGTGGTGGATGATGATGTGGATGTCTGCGAGAGTACGGCGGGTATTCTGCGGGATATCGGCATGGACAGCGAATGGGTGTCTTCCGGCCAGGAAGCAGTGGACCGGGTGATCGAGAGGCATGAGGCCGGCAACGGTTTCTTTGCCGTGATCGTGGACTGGATGATGCCGGGCATGGACAACGTGGAGACCACCCGCCGGATCCGCCAAAGTGTGGGGGAGGACATTCCGATTATCGTATTTTCCTCCTATGACTGGACGGAGATCGAGGCCCAGGCCAGAGAGGCCGGGGTGGATACCTTCATCGCGAAGCCGCTGTTTAAATCCAGGCTGATCTCGGTGTTCAAAGAGATTGTAAACGGCGACAAAGAGGAAGAGACCAAGGATGTGCTGGCGGATATCGCGGAGATGGACTACTCCGGCAAGCGGGTGCTTCTGGTGGAGGATAATGAACTGAACCGGGAGATTGCCCAGGAGATTCTGGGCATGACGGGACTGCAGATCGAGACCGCCGAGAACGGCAGGATCGCTCTGGACATGGTGACAGCTTCCGCAGACGGGTATTATGACCTGGTATTTATGGATATCCAGATGCCCGTTATGAACGGTTATGACGCGGCCCGGGGAATCCGGGGGCTGGGACGCGGCTATACGGATCAGCTGCCCATTATCGCCATGACTGCCAACGCGTTCGCGGAGGATGTGGTGATGGCCAAAGACGTGGGCATGAACGAGCATATTGCCAAGCCGCTGGATATGGAGAAGCTGGAGGCCATTTTGAAGAACTGGCTGTGACGCAGCGGAATTCCGACAGGGAAAGGAAATCGGGGATTATATGAGCAGAGAGACGCTTCTTCAGGAAAGCAAGACGATGATTGACGACCTGCTCCAGGCGGCCAACGGCCTGATCGAGATGGCCAACGGCGAGTTGGTGGACCTGGGCGAGGAGCCGGTGGAGGTTCAGGTGCTGGAACGGCAGCCGGAGCAGGATCCCGGGATTGATCTGGCGGAACTGGAGGCCCAGGGGCTGTACGAGGCCCAGCTGCAGGAGGTGGAACTGGGCCTTAAGGATAATCTGCCGGTACAACTGTATGCTCAGAACTGCTACAACTGGATGCAGATGAAAGAGATCCGGCTGGGGATGCTGGCCAAAGTGGACGTCAAGTGGTACACCAACCCCCTGTATAACGCGGAGCAGATGCATCAGATCCGGCTGGGCCTGGAATACGGCCTGGACGTGTCGGGTTATGCCCGGCTGATCTACACTGTGTCGGACATGTACAAGAGGCGTCATGTGCTGATGGAGGAGAAGTACAGGAGCGGCGGAGGCGGGCAGGAACGGATCATTCTGGACGACTTTACCCGTATCCAGCTTCGGCTCAGTGCGGATCTGATGGAGGCGTGGATCACGCTGCCCAAAACGGACGGGCGCAGTTATACCATAGCGGAACTGCGCCGTCTGTTGAAAAAGTACGAAGTGCGTCACGGCATCCAGGCGGAGGGTCTGCGCCAGGCCACCATAGAGGATGCCAGGGGCAATGAGATCCTGATTGCCCGGGGAGTACCCGCCATGCCGGGAAGGGACGGCCATTATGAGCTGTTCTTTAATCGGGAACTGCCGGATGCTCCGGAACTTCTGGCGGACGGCAGCGTGGACTATACCCATGTGATCGTAGCGGATACTGCCCTGCCGGGACAGAAGCTGGCCCAGTACCGTCCTGCGGGCAGAGGGAAGCCGGGCATGACGGTGACGGGCATTGCCATTGACGGCGCCAGAGGCAAGGAACTGCCTCCCCTGACCGGCAGCGGCATTGTGGCGGACCACGAAAACCGAATCTATTCCGCAGCCATCAAGGGCTATGTGACCTATGACCGGGAGAGCAGCAAATTGAACGTGATGCAGACCTATCTGGTGAACGGGGACGTGAACAGTTACACCGGCAGCGTGGTTTATGACGGGACCATCCATGTCAGCGGTTCCGTCAGCGGTAAGGCCCGGATCTGTGCCACAGGCGATGTGATCGTGGACGGATTTGTCAGCGGCGGCACCATCGAGGCAGGGTACAATGTGATTCTCCGGGGAGGCGTTAACGCTGCGGAACAGGGCAGCATAAAGGCCGGCGGCCAGATCATGGGCAAGTTCTTTGAACGGGCTAATCTGGTGGCGGGCGGTGATATTGAGGGGAATTACTTCCTGGACTGCAATGTGCGCTCCGAGGGGAAGGTGGTGGCCAAGGGCGGCAAGAGCCGGATCATGGGCGGCGAAATGACGGCCAGTGCCGGTGTGGAGGCCAAGATCGTGGGCAACTACGGCAGCACCAAGACGGTGGTAGTGGTGGCCAATCTGTATGAACTGACGGAGCAGCTGCAGGATATTAAGGAGCGGCAGAAGAAGGTGGCTTCCGAGCAGGAGAAACTGGCGGAAGGCAGGGAAAAGCTGGAAAAACTCATAGCGGAAGGCGCTGTGAGCGACCAGCGGATTTACCAGAAGATTTTGCAGGCGGCCGCAGTGAAACAGAACGAGTGGACGCTGCTGGAACAGAGGATGGAACATCTGAAAACCGTGAAGAAAAATGCCATGCTGGCAAGCGTGAATGTGCTCAAGGAATTGCGCCCCGGGACTTTTATCACCATCAACGGCGTGACAAAGATGATCACCGAGGCGTCTCCGGGGGGCACGCTGACGGAGAAAGTTCTGCTGGATAAGAAAAAATGATGAGGTGTATCAATGGAGGAGAGGAATATCATATTGATTGCGGGCGGGAACGAGGAGAACCGCAGATTGCTGGGCGAGCCTCTGTCCAACGCCTATGACATTATAGAGGCGGGGGACGGCAAGCAGGTGCTGGCCGAGATCCAGAGGCGCAAGGGAGAACTGGCGGCCGTGCTGTTGGACTGGGATATGCCTCTGGTGGGGGCCTACCAGATTCTGCAGATGATGCAGTCCAAGGGTATGACGGAACATATTCTGGCGTTTGTCACCACGGTGGAGCCGGATCCGGATATCGACAGCAAAGTCTACAGCCTGGGGGCGGTGTCCGTGCTGTGCAAGCCCTACGGAGAGGCCATGATCCGCAGGCAGGTTCTGAACCGTCTGGAGGACGCCGCGCAGATTCGAAGTCTTCGGGCGGAGGTGGCGCAAAAGGAAAAGCTGGTGCAGGACAGCCTTAAGAAGCTGGACGGATTTTATGACAATCTGCTGGACGCCATCGGTTCCGTGATGGAATATCGGATTTCCGAATCGGACCAGCATGTGAAGCGGATTAAGGGCTTTTCACGGATTCTGGCGGTGGCTTATCGAAACGAATTTCCGGACTGCGGCCTGGACGAGGACGAGATCAACCGCATCGTCAGAGGGTCGGTGATCCATGACATCGGCAAGATCGCCGTGCCGGACGCGGTGCTGCTCAACCCGGCTAAACTCACGGAGGATGAACAACAGATCCTGAGAAGCCATACCACCAAGGGAGAGGAGATTATGCAGCAGCTGCGGGAGGTGCAGGACGAGGAACAGTACCGCGTATCCTGCGAGATCTGCCGCTGGCATCACGAACGGCATGACGGCAGAGGGTATCCCGACGGGCTGGAGGGTGACGAGATTCCTCTGTCCGCCCAGATCGTGTCCATCGTGGACGTGTACGACGAACTGGTGTCAGAGCGCATTTTCAAGAAACCCGACGACAAGGAGACCGCGTTCCGCAAGATCATGGACGGCAAGTGCGGGGTTTTTGCCCCTAAACTTCTGCAGTGCTTTGAGGCATCTAAAAAACTTCTGGAATTATTTTCCGACAATAACTGACCGCGCGCCGTGGGTTTGTCCTCTGGAGGACCCACGGCGCTTATTTTATAATTGCCTCTAAAGTATTTTCCCTTTTGTCCGATAAATTTAGTAACAAGAATGAAGGATCATTCTGGAAAGGAGGAGTCGGATATGAGAATAGAGGCGTATAACCAGGTACAGCAGTTATATCAGGCAAAACGCACAGGAAAGGCTCAGAATTCCCCCGCGGCAGCTAAAACGGATAAATTGCAGATCAGCAGTTTCGGCAGGGATATTCAGGTAGCCAAGGCGGCGGTTGCTGCAGCCCCTGATGTTCGCGAGGAGTTAACGGCTCCGATCAAGTCGAAGATACAGGACGGAACCTATGATGTCAGCAATGAGAATTTTGCTGAGAAGCTGATGCAGAAGTACTGGGAAATGAGGTAACTTTCGGTGGCTAGCTTGATGGAGAACCTGATTGCGGTGTTGCAGCAGGAATGTGAGGAGTACAACGGGCTGCTGGAATTATCCGATCGCAAGACGCCCGTTATCGTTGCGGGCGATCTTGATCAATTACAGAAAATCACGGATGAAGAGCAGGAATGGGTAGGCAGGATCGCCCATCTCGAGAAAAAGAGAGCGGAGATCACTGCCGACATTGCTGATGTGCTTAACAAGGATGTTAAAACGATGAAGCTGAGGGATCTGGTGCAGATGCTCTCAGCCCGCCCGGCGGAGCAGAAGCAGCTTTCGGAGGCCTGCGACGGATTGCGGGAGGCAGTGGATCAGGTGCAGGCCGTTAACGAGCGGAACAGGGATCTGATTCAGCACAGTCTGGAATTGGTGGAGTTCGATATGAATATTTTGCAGTCCATGCGGACGGCTCCCCAGACGGCTAATTATAATCGGGAAGCATACAACGCGGGCGCAGCCATGGGGATCGCAAGCCCCGGTTTCGACGCGAAACAATAGTTAAGGCAGAGGTGATGTCATATGTCATTATTTGGTAGTTTATATATAGGAGCATCTGGATTACAGACCAGTCAAAATGCGCTGAATACCACAGCGCATAATCTAACTAATGCGGATACAAAGGGCTATACCCGCCAGCAGGTACAGCAGGCAACCAGGTCCTATGTAACCCTGTCAACCAATCCCCACGCCGTATCCAATTATCAGACCGGCCTGGGAACCTTTTATTCCAACGTAAAACAGGTGAGGAATTATTTTCTGGATAAGACCTTCCGCAAGGAGTCCGGCAGGAGCATGTTCTACCAGGTGTCTACGGAGACCATGGAGGAGATGGAGAGTCTGCTGGGGGAACTGAACAAGGAGGCCTTCCAGACCACCATGGGGGATCTGTGGAGTTCCGTGCAGGAACTTGTTAAGACACCCTCCAGTTCTGTGTGCCAGGGGCTGTTTGTGCAGCGGGCGGAAGAATTTTTGCAGCGTTCGGCTCATATCTATGACAGCCTGTGCGATTACCAGAACAATTTGAATGAAAAGATCCGGCAGAAGGTGAATCTGATCAACAACTACGGAAAACAGATTCTGGAACTGAACGACCGGATTCGAAATATAGAGGTGGGGGGCATAGAACATGCCAACGACCTGCGGGATGTGCGCAACCAGATTCTGGATGAACTGTCGGAGCTGGCGGACATTAATTTTTCGGAGAATATATACGGGGATGTGTCCGTGCAGATCGAGGGCGTAGACTTCGTGAAGGATAACACCTGCTTTGAGATCGGGCTGGACGTGGATGAGACCACCGGTTTTTACACGCCCTTCTGGCCCCTGAACGCCAGGTTCACGGAGCGGGAGGACGGCAGCCGGGATTATGATATCCGGGGAGCGGAGGTGTTTGACCTTACCCTGGAGATCTCCACGGATCTGGACACGGATATCGGCGGCCTGAAGGCCATGTTGTACGCCAGAGGGGATCACCGGGCGGATTATACGGACATTGAGCGGGACTATGACGCCGTGTCCCAGTCCGTTATTATGAACATGCAGGCGGAGTTTGACCAGCTGGTACACAATGTGGCGGTTAAACTCAACAGTATTCTGGCGGGAGCTGCCGGGGTTAAGACCATGGATCTGACGCTGGCAGACGGCACGGTGCTCCGGGGCGTGCAGGCCTGCGAGGACGAACCGGGCGGCTATATGCGCCATGAGGATGGCAGTCCCATCCAACTGTTCGCCAAGGTTACCACGCCGGGTTACCAGAAGGTTACCGCAAAGGTGACTGACGAAAACGGTAATTTAGTCGAAAAGGATTTTTGGGTATATCAGGAGGAACATTTAGGGAGCGCGGATCCCGACAAGAACGATCCCATGCGTCCCGAGACGGTCTACAGTCTGAAGAATCTGCAGATCGACCCGGAACTGAAGGAGTCACCTTCCATTCTGGGCTTTATGAAGGGGACCACCGAGGACAGAGAGACTGCGGAGGCGTTGAGCAATGCTTTCACGGAGAGTATCTATACGCTGAATCCCAATGTGAAAAAGACCTGTACCTTCATGGGGTATTACAACGACCTGGTAAATCAGGTAGCCAACAGCGGTTATGCGTTCCGAAGCGTTCTGGCGAATCAGCAGAACACCGTGGAAGCCACCAGCAATGCCAGAGAGCAGGTCATCGGAGTGTCCTCGGACGAGGAATTGTCCAATATGATCAAGTTCCAGAATGCCTATAATGCCTCCAGCCGGTATATCAATGCCATCAGCGAGATGCTGGAACATGTGATCAGCGCGTTGGGCAGATAGAATCTGTTTCTTAGGGCAGAATGATTTTACCGGGACCTGTGGGGACCGAACAGATGCGGGACATAAATATGGAAAGACGAGGATAAGGAAATGCCTTCACAATTTTTTGGACTTAATATCGCATATACGGGGCTTCTGGCCAACAACGCGGCCATGAACACCACCGCCAACAACATTGCCAACGTGCAGACCGACGGCTACAGCCGCCAGCGGGTGGTGCAGCAGGCCAGCCAGGCCATCCGGGTGTTTCAGACTTACGGCTGTGCGGGCGCGGGCGTGGAAACATTGGCCATTGAACGCATCAGAGATGAATTCTACGACACAAAATATTGGAATAACAATGCCAACGCTGGTGAGTACGATATCAAGCAGTATTATATGAAGCAGTTTGAGGCGTATTTTGACGATGATGGAAAAAGCACCGGGTTCAAGACCATTTTCGACAAGATGATGATCGGCGGCATGCAGGAATGGAAGAAAGATCCCAGCAGCACCAACGCCAAAAAGCAGTTCATCGGTACGGTGGGCCAGCTTACGGAGTATTTTAACGGGTTGGCGGGTAATCTGCAGAAGATGCAGGCGGACATGAACCAGGAGATCAAGCTGAAGGTGGAAGAAATCAATTCCCTGGCCGGGGAGATTGCCACTCTGAATAAGCAGATCAATGTGGTGGAACTTTCCGGCACCAAGGCCAATGAATTGCGGGACCGCAGAAGCCTGCTGCTGGATCAGCTGTCGCTGATCGTGGACGTGGAGGTGAAGGAATTCCCCATTATGGACTTGAACCAGCCGGACCGGGAGACGGGAGCCCATCGCTTTATCGTGAAGATTGCCGGAGGCCAGACTCTGGTGGACGGCAATGAGTACAACGGATTGGAGTGTGTGGCCAGGACCAGTTATGAGAAGGTCAACCAGACGGATATCGACGGCCTGTATGATGTATACTGGGAGGACGGCCAGAAGTTTAACCTGTACAATCCCTCCATGGGCGGGAACCTGCAGGGACTGGTACAGATGCGGGACGGCAATAACGGCGAGTATTTTAACGGAAAAGTAGAGGAGATCGGGGGCATAGAGCCCGCGGACAGTCCGGACGGAAAGTACCATGACACGGTGACCATCAGTGTGACCCAGGGATATCTGCAGGACCTGAACTTCTCCAATCTCTCCGATCAGGGCGGCATCATTACTTTGGGCAACAGGGATTACTATTATGATTCCTGGACCGCCGAGTACAGCTATGATGACAATGGGAACAAGGTATGCAGCTATACCTTCACTCTTTCCGACAGTTCCAAGAATCCTTCGCGTCTTACCAATGACAGAGTGGGTAAGAATGCCAGCGTGGGGACGGGGCTGAAGTATCAGGGTGTGCCCTATTATATGAATCAGATGAATACCTGGATCCGCACCTTTGCCCAGAAGTTCAACGACACCCTGAAAGAGGGATACAATGCCTACGACAATCTGGGATGCAATCTGCTTACAGGAAACATGGCGGCCAAGGACGGCCAGTTTAATCTGGTGGATGAGTATCGTTACGACACCTTTACTTATGAGGACTACAAGAAAAAGGTGGATCAGCTGATGGCGGGAGGCATGACCGAGGCGGAGGCCAAGAAAGCCGCGGCTCTCAAGGTATCCGACCATGATGACAGCTATTACCGGGTGACGGCCATGAACTTCAATGTGTCGGTGGCCGTGGAGGAGGATCCGGATCTGCTGGCCCACCGCTATGTGAAGGGAGACGGGGCGGAACAGGACGATTTGCTGGATGATTTGAAGTCCATCGCCACCGACAAGGACAAAATGAGTTTCCGGGGAGGTACGGCTTCGGAATTCCTGCAGTGCATACTGGGGGATGTGGCACTGAACGCCAGCCGGGCCTATACTTTCCAGAGAAATTTCAGCGATATCAGTGATATTATTAATACCCAGCGCATGTCCATATCCGGTGTGGACGAGGACGAGGAGGCTGTAAACCTGGTTAAGTATCAGCACGCATACGGTTTATCCTCCAAGATGATCCAGGTGCTGACGGAGGTCTATGACAGACTCATCCTGGAGACCGGGGTGTAGTGTGAGAAGAACTTCTAACCACTCGCAGCAAAGGCTGCTTCGCGAAGAAGTTCTAAGTCTCACACAGGAGAATGCCTAAAATACGGCATTCTTCTCATGGGAGTTAGTGCGAGTTATGGCAGGGCCGGCGCAGCCAAGCGTGCCGGAGGAACGGAAAAGAGGTAAATCTATGAGAATAACCAACAAGATCATGCAGAACAACAATCTGGCGAACATTAACACCAACAAAATATTGCAGGATAAACTCAGTACCCAGATGTCTTCGGAGAAGAAAATCAGCCGTCCCTCCGATGACCCGGTGGTGGCCATCCGTGCTCTTCGTCTGCGGAGCAATGTGACGGAGGTGACCCAGTACTACAGCAAGAACATTCCGGACGCGGACAGCTGGCTGAATGTGACGGAGGAAGCCATTAAAAATCTGGCGGAAGTGATCACCGCCATGCAGAAGCAGTGTACCAAAGGCTCCAACGGCGATTTGAAGACTTCCGACAGGCAGACCATCATCGAGCAGCTTAAAGCCCTGGCGGACGAAGTATACAGCACCGGGGACGCAGACTATGCGGGCCGCTATGTGTTCACCGGCTACCGCACGGATACGCCCCTGAGTTTCCAGGAAGCCACGGAGCAGAAGTACAGCATCACGGAGCAGTTGGATAAGAATGCCATCGGGCAGATTTCCATCATCACCACCCAGGGCGCCGACGGCAGTGATTTGATGGATATGACCACCAACAACTACGGCAATATCAATGTGACTAAGGATGATGTGCAGGAGGTCAAGGCCTATCGGTTCCAGCTTGCCTACGGAAGCTGTGATGATACGGTGCCTGTGTTAAGCTATCAGGAGAGGCAGCCGGACGGCACTTATCTGACCAAAACCATCACCGCAGAGGTTAAGCATGACTACGAGTCTCCTTATCAGGCGGCTGCGGAGGCCACGGGAGAGAAGGCTATCTTTGTACCGGAGACAGGAGAATTGCTGCTGTCCGGGGATGCCTATGACAAACTGATGGCCACCAAGGACGATGTGTCCACCGCAGGGGTCAACGAGGGAGAGATCCAGATCACCTATGAGAAGTCCAAATGGGTCAAGGGTGATCTGCGGCCCGAGCATTATTTCTACTGCAAGGCCGATCCGGGCACGCCCGAGGAGGAAGTTTACAATGAAAGTTACCTGACTTCCAGACTGGAGCGTCAGGATATCGAGTATGATGTGGGATTCAATCAGACCATTCGGATTAATTCCACTGCGGACGAGTGCTTCAAGCACGGCATCGGCAGAGAGGTGGAAGACCTGGTGAACGCCATGCAGGAAGTGGTGGACGCGGAGAAAATCGTGGCGGATATGACTGCTCTGCTGAAGGAGTCCAGCGGAGCCACGGCGGATGCAATTCAAAAGAAACTGGATGTGGCCCAGAAAGCGCTGGATCTGAAAAAAGATAAGGCCCAGAGGATGTTTGAGCACGGCATCACTTCCATGCAGGGCTATCTGGACGACACCAATGTGAGCCTCACCAACGTGGGTACCCGCAGCAGAAAGCTGGAACTGATCGAGAACCGTATGCAGTCCCAGAAAACCACCTTTGAGACCTTGCAGAGTGAGAACGAGGATATTGATATCGCCGAGGTCATCATTCATCTGAGCAGCGCCAAGCTGACTTATGAGGCAGCTCTGATGGCCACCGGCAAGGTGGCGCAGACCAGTCTGCTGCAGTACATTTAGCGTGACCACAGCCTCCTTTATAGGAGGCTGTATAACTCTGGCGATACCAGTATATATAAAAGGAGAAGGGCAATGATAATTGAGACGAAGGCTTTTGGCGAAGTAGAAATTACAGAGGACAAGATCATCACATTCCCGGGCGGCATCATCGGATTTCCCGATCTGAAGAGGTTTACTTTGCTCCACGATGAGGAGAAGGGGGTGTCCGCGGGGATTCGCTGGCTTCAGTCCCTGGAGGAGCCGGGTTTTGCCATGACGGTGATGGATCCCCTGGTGGTGAAAGAGGATTACAATCCTGAGATTGACGATGAACTGCTCTCCGGGATCGGCGAGGTGTCCCCGGATAATCTGCTTGTGCTGGTGACGGTGAGAGTTCCCTCTGACCTGAAGCAGATGAGCGTCAACCTTCAGGGACCCATTGTCATCAATGTAGACGAGCGCAAGGCCTGCCAGATCATCGTGGACGCGGATGTCTATCCGGTGCGGTTCCCCATCTACGAGATCCTGCAGTCCAGAAAGGCAGGTGACTGAAATGCTGGCATTATCCAGAAAGAAGAATGAGGCAATCATTGTCAACAACAACATAGAGATCACGATCCTGGAGGTTAAGGGCGATCAGGTGAAAATCGGCGTTACTGCCCCCAAGGAAGTGCCCATCTACCGCAAGGAGGTTTACGTGCAGATCCAGGAGGCCAACCAGGATTCGGTTAGTGCGGACGGAATGGCGGCGCTGAAGGACTTTTTGGCATAAAAACCGTGGGAGATTTGTGCGGTTTTCATCTTTTTTACCAAAAAAATCTTAATTTTTTTATTGCCGCGTCCGATAAAAGCTATAAGAAACCAATAAGTGTCGTATAAGGATGACGACATGCAGAGACACATGGAGGTGTAATTATGGCAATAGAACCCTTAGGAAGTATTATGAGTGTACAGGCCCAGGGCGTGAACGCTCCCAAGCCGACAGCACAGCCCAAGACGACTGGCGCCGAGACCCAGAGCGGTACCGCTTCGGAGGCGGCCCAGGTGGACGCCACTGTGAACGTGGTGGCGGAGGGGCAGAGCAAAGGCAATGCCAACGGCAACAGCAACGAACAGCAGCAGCCCTCTAACGAGCAGCTCAGGCGCGCCGTGGAGCAGCTGAACAAGAACATGATGGCGCATTCGGAAGCCGTGTTCGGCATGCACGAGGGGACCAACCGGGTGACAATCAAGATTGTGGACAAAGACACCAAGGAGGTGCTGAAGGAGTTTCCCCCGGAAAAGACGCTGGATATGATCGCCAAAGTATGGGAGATGGCGGGCATCCTTGTGGATGAGAGAAGATAGGAGGATAAAGATATGGCAATGAGACTTTCCGGACTGATGTCCGGCATGGATACGGAGAGTATTATACAGCAGCTGGTGGAGGCCAAGAAGACCAAGGTGGATAAGACCAAAAAGGCCCAGACCAAGCTGGGGTGGAAGCAGGATGCGTGGAAGAGCCTGAATACCAAGCTGAAGAATCTGCAGACCAAATATCTGAGCAGTATGCGTTTTACATCTGCCTACAGCAAGAAGGTGACCAAGGTGTCCAACCCCAATGCCGTGAGCGTGCTTACCGGCGAGGACGCCATGAACGGTGTGCAGTCCCTGGAGATTAAGAGGCTGGCCAAGACCGGTTATCTCACCGGGGATGTGGTGAAGGCGGCCGACGGGGGCAAGGTAACAGCCCTGACAAAACTCAGTGATCTGGGCATAAGCGGCTCCGGCTCCATCAATATAGCCACGGGCAATACTTCCGTGGATATTCAGGTAGACGGCAATACCACTGTATCAGATGTACTGACCCAGCTGAAAAGCGCGGGCTTGAACGCCAACTTTGACGAGACCAACCAGAGATTCTTTGTGCTGTCCAAGGAGTCCGGCGCTGCCAGCGATTTCAGCATTACGGCCATGGATCAGGGCGGTCTGGGCGCATTAAAAGCCCTGGGACTGCAGGAATCCCTGGATCCCGACAAGGGAGGGGCCACCTGGAAAGAATATGAAACCTATTCCAAGTATTATGTGGCCGGTGACAGGGCGGCAACCCTTGCCAACATGCAGGGGATGATCGACAAAGAGGTACAGTCCAGGACAGACAGTTATCTGGCCAAATATAAGGATCTGGTAGCTTCCAAGGCGGACGCTCAGAAGAAGACAGACGAGATTAATAAGAAGTATGCGGACGCAGGCAAGACGCTGAAGACTGTGGATGAGTACAAGGCGGATCTGGAGGCCAAGGAAAAGGAAATTGCCGAGAAGGAAGAGGCTCTGAAAGCGGAGACCGATCCCGACAAGAAGAGGGCTCTGGAGGAAGAGTTGGTAAACTTGAAGAAGGAAGCCAACGAGATCAGTCTGGAGAAACATGATGCGGAAATGCTTAAGAGTTATGGCGAATCTATTGCAAAGGCCGATGCCGATATGGCTGATATCAAGCAGTATGTGGATATCACGGAAAATGTTGTGGATGGGGAGACCGTTTACAGCGCAGCGGCCACAGCCAAGCTGACGGGGCAGGTGGAGGACCGCTTCTACGACAAGGCAAAGTTTGCGGCCGATGTGGTAGCTGATCCCAGTTTGGTATCCGGCGGTGCTACCAAGGTAAACGGCCAGGATGCGGAGATCTATCTGAACGGTGCAAAATTCACCAGTAACACAAATACCTTTGCCATCAATGGTCTGACGTTCACGGCTTTGAATGAGACTAAGGACGGCGAGCAGATCACAGTGACCACCGAGCAGGATACCGACGGCATCTACGATATGGTGAAGAACTTCCTGAAGGAGTACAACGCCATTATCAATGAGATGGATAAACTGTACAATGCAGATTCTGCCAAGGGATATGAGCCTCTGACCACTGAGGAGAAGAGCGCTCTATCCGAATCGGAGGTGGAGGAGTACGAGAAGAAGATCAAGGATGCTCTGCTGAGAAGGGACGAGAATCTGAGCAGTGTGAGTTCGACGCTGAAACTCGCCATGTCCAGCGGCTTTGAAGTGGGTGGCAAGACCATGTACCTTCACGACTTCGGCATTGAGACTCTGGGATATTTTGAGGCGGCTGACAACGAGAAGTACGCGTATCACATTGCCGGTGACCCGGATGATGCCAATACGGCGGGTAATCCCGACAAGCTTAAGAGTATGATCGCCAACGATCCGGATACGGTAATCAGCTTCTTTACCAAGCTGTCTCAGAATCTGTATGATGAGATGAGCGAAATGTCCAAGTCTGTAAACGGATATCGTTCCTACGGCAGCTTCTTCGACGATAAGAAGATGAAGGCGGACTATGACGACTATACCAGCAAGATCAAGGATCAGGAGCGGAAACTCAACGATTACGAGGATAAGTGGTACAAGAAGTTTGCCGCGATGGAGACTGCCCTGGCCAAAATGCAGAGCAGTGCCAGTGCCGTAACTTCCCTGTTAGGAGGCTGATGACATGGCAATGCCCGATGCTTACGCACATTATAACAACAGCAAGGTACTCACGGCATCCCCGGCGGAATTGACTTTGATGCTCTATGAAGGAGCGATTAAGTTCTGCAATATAGCGATTGTGGCCATAGAGCAGAAGAATGTGCCCAAGGCCCATACAAACATTGTCAAGACCCAGAAGATAATTGACTATCTGCGCCAGACGCTGGATATGAATTACCCGGTGGCCCAGGACTTTGAAAATATTTATGTCTACCTGTCCCGGCGTCTGGTGGAGGCTAACTTAAAAAAGGATAAGGAGGCCTTGGAGGAAGTCAATGGGCATCTGCGCTCGGTCAGGGATACCTGGAAAGAGGTAATGCGGATTAATCAGGTGAAAGGGGCTAACTGATGGAGAGCCAGTTGAGCATTTTGCAGGAGAGCCTGACGGCAAAGCGTCAGGTACTTCTGGAGATACAGGAGTATAACCGAAAGCAGGAGGCAGTCTTTACTGCGGAAGAGGTAGATATGTCCCTCTTTGACGAGGCCATAGAGGAAAAAGGCCGGCTGGTGCAGAAGCTGACCCAGTTGGACGAGGGATTTGAGGCCATGTATGAGAAGCTGGCCAAAGAACTGGAGCACAACAGAGATAAATATGCCGGTCAGATCCGTATACTGAAGCAGCAGATCAAGGAGATCACGGATCTGGGAGTATCCATACAGGCCCAGGAGGCTCGGAACAAATCCCTGATTGAGAGTTATTTTTCCAGAGAGCGAAGCAATATGCACAGGAGCCTCCAGAATTCTGCCAAGGCTTATAATTTTTACAAAAGCATGTCCAGCTTGAGCGCGGCGGGCAATCAGTCCTCCTACGACAGCAAGCAGTGACAATGCGCAGTATCCCCAATTTATATCGCATTTACCGGGGCTATATAAAATACAAAAATCGCTGAAGTCATATGGCTTCAGCGATTTTCAGTATAACTCAGCGCAAGACTTCTCCCAATGCGGCCAATATATTGTCCATTCCGTTGTCCGGGGAAACAGGATGTTCCTCCAGATAGCCGATGATATAATCCAGCCGGTTGACAGGAACATTGGCGGCTACCAATCCCGCCAGCACCTGCTGCAGCAGGGACAGGCTGACCTGCTGCGGGACTATGCCTTCCACGGCGGCGGGATAGCGCCGGCGGGTCATGTCCACCAGATCGGCAGTAAGCTGGCGGTTCAATATCTGATCGTAGTGCCGCAGGATGGTCTCAGACAGAAGCATTACAATGCATTCCATGGCGGAGATTTCCACATATCCTTCCGGCACGGTCTCCTGCCTTTCCTGCCATTCTCCCTGGAGCCATACCGTGCGCCATTCGGCTGTGGGGAGCGCATCTTCCCGGGCATAGAAATACAGGGGGTATTCCGACCGGATCGGAGCCTCCACTTCCCGTCCGTGGAGCAGGATGCGGTATTCTTTTTCGCCCAGGGTGATATTGTCCCGGAGCTGTATGACGGGAACAATGATCCCCATCCGTTCTCCCAGCTCCAGACGCATCTTGTGAATCAGGGCATAGTTGTTGTTATTTTCCGCTACCAGCATATCCACCAGTCCCATTCCCACCTCCAGCACCAGGACAGGTTTCTGGATTACATTTTCAATCTCCGCCTGTCTCTGCACCGACTCCATATTTCGCTGGGAGAGGGCGGAAGCCTGATGGCTCAGCAGATAGTCTGTGGTGCAGTCCATAAGCTGCGCAATGAAGCGGATCATCTCTGCGTCGGGCAGACTGGAGCCGTTTTCCCATTTGGATACCGCCTGGGGCGTGACTCCCAGTTTTTCGGCTATTTTCTGTTGGGTGTAGCCCCGGTCCTGACGGAGCCTTGTAAAGCGTTCTGCAAATTCTGCAAGCATGTTGTACCTCCTCTTTATTGAGTTTGATATTTGCGTCTAATTTAGAATAGCATGAGTCTCAATGGAATACAACCAACTGTTGATAGAATATGTTGACAACCATGAGTTGTGCAATGGAACTGCTTTACCACTGTTCTTGACATAAAAGGTTCTTTGGACGTATAGTATTCATAAGAACTTTGGAAAGGCAGTTTCACATTTGACTGATTCTGCCCGCAGGGAGAGGAGAAGCGGATGGCGTTGGAGGAGCAGGAAATAAAAGGCCGAGAGCCGAATGGATGGAGCAGGCTGATCCCGGTGGGAGTGGCAGTTGTTTTGATCATGGTCATATTGGCAGTGATGGCTCTGGGGCACAAGAAGGGTGAAGAGGGCGGCAAGCCGGAAGAAAGTGGTATAATCCAGATCCCGGACAGCAGCCCGGAAAGCGCCGGAGGCAATGGGGAGCAGAACCGCGGGGACAACAATGCGGACAACAGCGGAGAGAATATTGGGGACAGTGAAGAAAAGGATCCCCAGAATCCGGCAGGGCAGGAACTTGGCAGTCAGGTGGATGTAGCCCAACTGCTGGTATCCCAGCGGGTACAGGAGGAGCAGCGTATCACCGTGGGCATTGACGTATCCCGATACCAGGGAACCATAGACTGGAGCCAGGTGGCAGGGACGGGGATTGATTTTGCCATGATCCGGGTGGGCTACCGCAGTCCGGAGGAGGACAGAGGGATCTATGCCGACACCAATGCCCGTTACAATATGCAGGAAGCCCAGGCAGCGGGGATCCAGTTGGGTGTATATTTCTTCTCCACCGCTGCCACGGAGGAAGAGGCCCGGGAAGAAGCCCTGTGGGTGGCAGATTATATTTCCCGGTATCGGATTACCTATCCTGTGGCCTTTGACTGCGAGGGATACGAACAGGAAGGCAGTGTGCTTTATGATCTGAGTAAGGAGCAGCGGACGGATATTGCCATTGCCTTTATGCAGGAGATTTACACCCAGGGATATACCCCCATGTTCTATGGATCCAGCTATGCCATGACAGGCAGCAATCATTGGGATATGGACAGGATCGAAACGTCTTATAAGGTGTGGGTATCCCAGTATCCGGCCTTGCCCTATCCGCAGACAGAACGGTCAGCTTACGGGGGAATCCATGCCATGTGGCAGTATACCAACCAGGGAAGCCTGCCGGGAATTTCTCAGCCTGTGGACGTGAATGTGGCGTATTTCGGTTATGAGGAGGAGGCGGATGCGGTGAACGGACAGGCCCCGGACCAGGCTTATGCCGATGCGGAGGCTTTGCACCGTTTTGCGGAGGTGGATGAGACCGTGACTTCCAAGGACGCTGCCAATCTGCGGAATATCCCAAGCCAGGGACAGGACAGCACGGTGCTTTGGACTCTGAGAAACGGGGAGACAGCCCGGCGCACAGGGGTGAGTGACAGCGGTTGGTCCAGGCTGGAGTATCAGGGTCAGCTTTGTTATGCGGTGTCCAGTCTGCTGACCACGGATCTGACCTATCGTCCGGCGGGGGCAGGAGACATGGCGGGATCGGAAGATATGTCAGAGTCGGGGGCTGCGCCGGATTCGGAGGACGGGATCAGGACCAGATTTACCGACTGCTATGAACTGATGACAGCCAAGATAGAGACCAATCTGCGGGCACTGCCCAGCGTGACCAACCCGGAAGCGGTGGTGGTGGTCACCATCCGTTATGGGGATGTGGTGACACGTACGGGAATTAATGCGGAACTGGGATGGTCCCGGGTGGAATATGGAGGACAGGTGCTGTACTGCGTGAGCAGTTATCTCACGCCCGCTCCGGCCCAGGAAGGACAGGAGGAATAGAAGCTATGGCAGGTAATTTGACTACGCTGTGCTATATCGAAAAAGACGGTGCCTATCTGATGCTGCACCGGGTAAAGAAAGAGCAGGATATCAATAAAGACAAGTGGGTCGGTGTGGGCGGACATTTTGAATCGGGGGAGTCCCCGGAAGAATGCCTGCTGCGGGAAGTGGAGGAAGAGACCGGACTGTTTCTGACGGAGTATCGGCTCCGGGGAGTGGTCACATTTATCGCGGACACTGTCCCCGGGGAATATATGTTTTTGTATACGGCCACAGGCTATACGGGAAATCTTCAGACCTGCGATGAAGGGGACCTGGAGTGGGTGGCCAGGGAGAAAGTGCCGGAATTGCCCATTTGGGAGGGGGACAGGATCTTTTTACGTCTATTGGAAGAGCGGCAGGATTTTTTCTCCCTGAAACTGCGGTATGAGGGGGATACCCTGGTGGAGGCGGTGCTGGATGGAAAAGAGAAAATGGTCTGAGGAACCGGATGGTGTAAACTGCCGGCCAGAGTGGGCCGGAGGCGGGTATGCCTTTTGTGAAGAGGTACTGTCCGGCGTCACTGCGGCGGCTGGCCAGATCCTGGGCCAGGCCCTGACGGGAGTATATCTGCATGGCTCTCTTGCCATGGGATGTTTTAACCCGGATGGAAGCGATATAGATCTGATCCTGGTGATAAACCGGGAGATGACGGACCGAGAGAAAAGGCTTTTTATGGAAGAAGTGGTGAAGTGGAACTGCCGGGCACCCCAAAAGGGGCTGGAACTCAGCGTGGTAAAGGAAGAGTTTTGCCGGAATTTTGTCTATCCCACACCCTTTGAACTGCATTTTTCCCCTGTGCATCTGAAGTGGTGGCAGGAGGATCCGATGGGATATATCCGGGGAATGAAAGGTACGGACCCGGATCTGGCGGCCCATTTTACTATTTTACGGAAATATGGGATTACCCTGGCGGGAGCGGCTGTGGAGGAAGTGTTCGGGGAAGTTCCCCGGGAGGCGTATCTGGACAGCATCCGGCGGGATGTGGAGAATGCCTTGGAGGATGTGTGTAAGGAGCCCGTGTATATCATTTTGAATCTGTGCCGTGTGGCCGCCTTTGTCCGGGAAGAAAGAATCCTCTCAAAAGCGGCAGGCGGAGAATGGGGACTGAGCCGGCTGCCTGAGAAGTATCATAAAATAATCCGGGACGCGCTGGCGGCATACCAATGGGATGAGGCAAAGGTATTTGACCCGATTTTGGCCCGGGAATTCTGCCGGGAAGTTTTGACACTGATCCACTCCGACGGAGAAAGATATTCCTAAAAAGATACAGTAAGTTCACAGAGCATTGTATACTTGGAATATCCGGGCATAAAAGACATTTAATTAGGAAAAATGAGAAAAATACTTGACTTTCCACCTGGTGGAAGCTGTATAAAAAAGTTACCGGACAGAGAAAGTCGCAAAAAGAGACAGTAAAACCCCGAGGGGATATGCGGAACTCCAATCAGCATATCCCCGAAAGGCACACGAATCGG
>BLLU01000039.1 GCA_011959105.1 Lachnospiraceae bacterium
TCAGCAGCGGGTGTCCTTATTTTGTGCAATATTTGGTATTTACTCATTTATAGTTATGAAGATTTCTCGCTTTGCTCTATCTGTAATTCACCCTTTTTCAGCCGGAACACCACATCCGCCTGTTTTGCCAGCTCACCTGAGTGGGTAACAACTATCACGCATTTCTTCATCTGATGGGCGCTTTCTTTCAAGATTTCCGTAATATCCCCAGCCGTATCCTCGTCCAGATTGCCGGTAGGCTCGTCCGCCAGAATCACCGGAGCTTCGCTTGCGAGCGCCCTTGCAATGGCTACCCGCTGCTGCTGGCCGCCGGAGAGTTTCAGCACGTTCCGTTTGGATTCCTCCCTCGTCAGCCCCAGCCGTTCCAGAAACGGGAGTGCCGGTTTCTTTGAAGTCAGCCGGACATTCTCCTGCGGGGTCATATAGTCAATCAGGTTGTAGCTCTGAAAGATAAAAGAAACATTCTTTTTCCGATGGCCTGCCAATCCGGCCTGTGCAATGTCTTTCCCTTCAAACAGGATATTCCCGCTTGTGGGGCTGTCCAGACCGCCCAGCAGGGATAGAAGGGTTGTCTTGCCGCACCCGGACGGGCCGAGAATGGCATACATTTTTCCCGCCTCCATCTGCGCATTGATCCCTCTCAGCACCTTCCTCTTTTTGTCATAAGAGTATGTTAGATTTTGCAGTTCCAAAATTCCCATAGAGGCACCTCCTATTCACCTTCGGGCACAAATTCATAGTCAAAATCATAGTCCTTTACTTTATCCGGCACCTCGTAATCTATGATGGGCGAGCCGGATTGCTCCTGCGTTTCGTCTGATTTATTCTCCTTGGGGGTACACCCTGTGAACAGCAATCCCACAAAAAGGAGGACAGAAAACATTTTCCAAACTTTTTTCATATCGTTACCGCCTTTCTCAGCTCATTTTCGATAGAATTTCCCGCGGTTTCAGCCGCATGACGGAAATTGAGGATATTCCAGCGGATACCGTTACAATCCCGATCCCCAGCAGGAATAGGAGGCCCATTTCCTCAAGCTGTACACGAACCTGTAATTCCGGGGTTTCGATTTCCGGCTCACCGGTATCTGTTCCGGCCTCCCCACGGGTTCCGGCAGATAAGCCGTCTTCCTGCTGCGCCTCCGTTACCGCCTGCCCGGATTGCAATACGTTTCCCATCTGGCCCGCAATGGCGCTGGCGGAGAAATAAGAGGGGGAAAATGCTAATATCGCAATCAGCAAAACCTCGGCAATATACTGCCCTAAGATGGACAGCTTGCTGATCCCAACCGAGAGCAGGACGCCGGTTTCATGGATGCGGGTTCTGGCCCACATGGTTAGAATGAGCGAGAGGATGGCGATGCTTACAATCAGCGCGATCATCAAAATGGTGGATACCAGCTCCGATAACTGTTCCAAAGAGGACGCGGCGTTTTCATAGTCCTCGTTGTCAACCAGAAAAGAAAAGCCTTTCCAGTCCACGCCGCTGATTTCCTTTACTTTAGAAATGATTTCCTCCATGTTCTGCGGGTCGTTCACCGATACCGTCAGCTCGTTAAAGCCCTGTATTGCGGGGCCGTTTTCGTAAGCCACCAAAGTGGCAAGGTCGGTGATGATAAGGTTTTGTATTTTATCGTAGGTTGTCACCTGATCGTTGATGCCTTCGATTTCTTTTGGAGAGAACAGGCCCACAATCTCAATCTCCACGCCTTTGTCCGTCTGGATTTTGTCACCAATTTTCAGGCCGTTTTTCTCAGCCAAATCCTTGCTGATCAGCCCCTTGTTTTTGTCGTCCGGCAGGATATGCCGCCCCTGCGTCAGCGTAAGCTGCCCGGAAGTAAACCGGGTAAGCTCCTCGCTTTTCCATGTGCTTAAAATCTTTGAGGATGCGCGAAATTCTTCCTCAATGGGGATATTGCCGGTAAATAGTTCCAGAGAGGGGAACGCCGCCAGCCCCTCCACGGTGGCGCTGCACTCCTTGATCCCCTCAATTTCCCGGATTTGCTCTACCAGCTCCGGGCTGATCTGCTGGGTGGAATACATCAGGGTTCCGCCCTCCACGCTTTCCACCTTCAAATAGGGGTTGTTTTCCGTGTAGTCAAAGCCAATGAGAAAACTCCCGCCAAGGCTTTGCCGCAGCTCCTGCTGGGCGGCTTTCGAAGCGTTCCCCAGTGCCAGAGCGGTCAATACAAAGGTTGCCATCACCAGCAAGATGACAAAAAGAAGGATACTCTTGCCCCTCTTGCGGACGATATACAGCCACGCTCGATTCATAAAGTTCATAGAATGACCTCCATTTCATATAGGATAAGTGTTGCAACGCTGACAGCATAGCACCCCAATATGGAACCAGTATGAAACGGATAAAAAAAGCCATCGCTTTATGGGAGATAAAGGGTAAAGCACATTCCCGGCGGGTTTTTGGTCGCCTCAAATTGATAGGGCATCCCAAGGGCCTTTGAAAGCGTATCTACAATATATAATCCCAGCCCATTCCCTCCATCTTTGCGATCTCTGGCAAAGTCTGGGCGGTAGAACGGCTCAAATACATGGGCCAGCTTATCCGGCGGGATGGGCGTACACTCATTTTCTATTTTTATCTGTCGGGCGTTCAATATAACGGTGATCTTGCATCCCGGCTTTGTGTAAGCGACCGCATTGGAGAGCAGGTTAGACAGGATCTTTTCAAGGCTTTTCTTTGACGTGTGGACAGGGCACTTTCCCTGTATGCTGAAAGAAAAGTCGAGTCCCTTTGCCTTCGCAATCAACTGATAGGGCTCGCAGATTGCCGGAAGACGCTCAGACAGGTCAAAGGTTTCCGCGTCCTGTTTCTCCTGTGTAAAATCCAGCCGGGAGGTATCCAAAATTTCTTTAATCATAAAGGATAGCTGCCCGGTAATCTCCTTACATTCCAACAGACAGCGATCCCGGTCTTTGTATTTTCCAATGCCTAAGATCATGTTTTCCAAAATCGCGTTCAGGGCAGTCACCGGCGTTTTCAGCTCATGGGAGGCGGCCCGCAGGAAATCAATTTTCAACCGTTCCGCCTCACGGACGTTTTGCTTTTCTTCCTCCAGATTTTCAATGGTGGAAAGCAGGCTGGCATACAGCTTATTGACGCGGGCGGCCAGCTCGCCAATCTCGTCCTTCGTATGCACCACGCAGGCTGCAGCCTTATCCAGCTTTTCCATCTTTTCCGTTGTAACCGCAATCTGCTTGATCGGCCTCGTCATGGCTCTGGAAAACAACAGGGAACACCCAGCGGAAATGATGGCGCAGCAAAGCAGGGATACCGGCAGTGCTTTTCCGATAGCGGATTTTATCAAAATACCAGTATTCACATCACTCTCAATAATGGCTCCTTCCACAAAACGGTTGGTGCTTACGGTCATTTGCGGCGCAAGCACATAGAGAAAAACATGAGCCATCACGGTGACAAACAGCATTACCAGAAAGGTGTATAAGAAGATTTTAGTAAAGAGCTTTAAATTTCTCATGGGTGTTCCTCATACTTGTAGCCAACGCCTTTTACCGTTACAATCCGGTTAAGACTCAGCTTTTTCCGTAAATTTTTAATGTAGGTATCAATCGTGCGGTCAATGATGGGGTAATCATATCCCCACAACTCGTCCAAGATCTGCGACCGTGTAAGCACCAGACCTTTATGCTCTATCAGCAATTTCAGCAGGTCGATCTCCTTTGGTGTCAGGTCAATAGGGCCGCCCGGCCCGGAAGCAGTATAGCCGCCAAAATCCACCGTAATATCGCCCATCTGAATTTGTTTCAGTTCCGGACTTTTCCCACACCGCCGCAGCAGGGCCGTCACCCGTTTTCCCAGCAAAAGCATGGAAAAGGGCTTTGTGATATAGTCGTCCGCCTGTTCATCAAAGCTGGCCGCCTGAGTAGGCTCATCGTCAAGGGCGGTAAGCATTAAGATAGGAATGTTGCTTGTTTGGCGCAATTCTTTTAATACCTCCAAACCGGTTCGCTTCGGCAGCATAATATCCAGAACCACTAAATCAACCGATTTCTCCCTTGCAATCTGCAAACCCTGTTCACCATCAAGGGCCGACAAGGTAATATGCCCTGCGGATCTCATATATTCACAGATTGCCTCGTTGGTGGCAGTATCATCTTCCACAATCAATAAAACAGCCATTTTTATACCTCCTCACATTATTATACCAAAGCAATATGGAAACAGTATGAAATGCTTTGTGTCAGATTGACAGTGTACTGAACTTAATGGGAAAAAGCAAGCCTTTCATAACGGATCAATCCACACAAGGCAGACTGGCTCATGTTGACAGGAAACTGGCCCGCCTTGCTGTAAGTGAAATACTTTCCCTATTTACTATTTCTATTAGATTCAGAACTATAAATGAGTAAATACCAAATATTGCACAAAATAAAGACACCCGCTGCTGA
>BLLU01000040.1 GCA_011959105.1 Lachnospiraceae bacterium
TCAGTGCCTGAAAAATGGCGAATATACTCTTGTTGTCAGTTCCATTTCGGAAATAAACTTTCGATACCAAGGCTCTGGCAAGCATAAGTACAGAGTGGATTTTTACAAATGCCCGGAAATCAATGGGGAGATTACGCCGATTTCCCAAAGGCAATTCCGGCGTGCCAAGGAGGGGGACAAGCTGAAGGTGGTGGTCGTGAGCAAAATGCATGTGATTTATGGAATCTTGGAATGAATTTCCATATAAATCAACTGCTGCCCATTTGGGAAAAAATTGAGGCAGGGTCTTCTCAAAAACGGTCAACAGATATATAATACAACCGTATTAACCGAAAAGGTCAATAAGGATTATATATGAATGACAAATTTTTTAAACTCCCGCCAGAAAAACAGCAGCGGATCATAAACGCTGCTTACAAGGTGTTTTCAGAGAACAGCTATAAAAAAGCGCCCATGTCGGAAATTGCATATGAGAGCGGCATTTCAAAGGCATTGCTTTTCCATTATTTTATAAACAAGAAAGAATTATATATGTATTTATGGACGAATGCGATTGAAATGACAAGGAAAGCAATTTCCGAGTATAAGACTTTGGAAACGGCTGATTTTTTTGAGATGCTGAAAAGAAGTCTGTTATCGAAATGCGCGCTTATGCGTCGCTATCCGCATATGTATGCTTTTTCACTCAGGGCATATTATGAAACGGCTCCAGAAATACAAAATTCCATTCAGAGAAATTTTACCGATGTCAGCAAGGCAAGCGAAATGACAGTATTTAAAAAAATGGATACGTCAGTATTTCGCAAAGACATTGATTTAAAGATAATGTATGATGAAATCCTCTATGCCGTCGATGGATATATGCTCAAAAAATATCGCTCTGATTGTATTATTCCAGACGAAATTGAGCGGGAGATTATTGCTCTCATTGATTTATGGAAAAAGGTTTACACGCAGGAGGTATAAAATGCAGCACAAGACAATCATGGCGCAGGGCGGAACTGTACACTATTGGATTGACAAAAAGGAAAATATGGCAGACAGTATTGTTTTTACCCATGGACTAACGGCAGATCATACCATGTTTGAACGGCAGGTATCTTACTTTTCTAATAACTATACGGTTCTTGTTTGGGATGTTCCCATGCATGGATTGTCAAGACCCTATCAGAGCTTTTCCTATCGTGATACGGCAGAAATATTGCACAGCATTCTGCGTAAAGAAGGCATCGAAAAAACATTTTTAGTCGGAATGTCCATGGGCGGCTATCCAAGTCAGCATTTTGCCGATAGTTATCCTGATATGTATTTTATTATGGAGAATAAAGATGTTGATTTCCCATTTCCCGTATTGATATTGGTGGGAGATAATGACAGTACAGGCAAGGTAAAAGCATATTGTAAAGAATGGGCAAAACAGACAGGCTATCCTTTACATATAATAAGCAGGGCAAAGCATTTTTCCAATGGCGACAATCCAGAGCAGGTAAACAGCGAGATAGAGAATTTCATCTGCAGGACAATTCATATGGGGATAAAATAAGATGCTGCAATATGACGAATATGGAAATCGTGATAATACAACAATCCTGCTGCTGCACGGCGCAGGCGCGCTTGATACCTTTTGCAGGCAGTATTGCTTTTCAGATAAATACCATCTTGTTGTGCCGCATCTGGCAGGCGCAGGAAAGACGGCGGATGAAATCTATGATCCGGAAAAGACCGTAGAGGAACTCTTTGTGCTTATAAATGCCCTGCAGAAAAAGAGGATTGGCGTAGTCGGTCACTCCCTTGGAGGTCAGATAGCAATAATGCTTGTCAGCAGAAGACCTGAGTTATTTTATTTTGCCGTTTTCTTAAGTGCATGGGTAAATCCCAGACCCAAAACGATTCGCAACTATTGTTCTCTTGCAGGATTAGCTGCCCAAATGCTTCACTGCAAATATCTGGTGAGACTTCAGGGGAAATATTGGCATTACACGGCACAACAAACCGATACTATGTCAGAGTACTCAAAATTGATTACACCGCAAATATATCGTTCCTTTTTTGCGAACACATTAGATTTGTCAAAGATACCTGAATATCAGATGGTAAAGCTCCCTATGATGGCTGTTTGCGGGAGCAGGGAAACTGGAGATATGAAGACATCTCTCACACTGCTTGCTGAAAATCCAAACTGCCAAACCATAATATTAAAAAAGGCAGGTCACGACTTCCCGATGCGTAATTCCAAAGAATTAAATCCTTTACTTGAAAAGTTTATATTGAATCAACTGGAAAATCCTTTTGTTTTTCCACTTCATATATTATAATAAAAAAGGCGGCGCCGGTACTGGTGGAATATGTGGAGGATAGGTATTGGCAATCGCAGCAGAAATACGACTAAGGGAGAAATGAAGATGGAAAGAAGAGTAGGAACCGTATCAAGAGGAATCCGTTGTCCGATTATCCGCAAGGGCGACGATCTGGTAAAGATTGTGACAGACAGCGTGTTGGAGGCGGCACAGGCGGAAGGTTTTGAGATTCGTGACAGAGACGTCATTGCAGTGACAGAATCGGTGGTAGCCAGGTCACAGGGCAACTATGCATCGGTGGAAGCCATTGCCAAGGATGTACGCGCGAAGCTGGGAGGAGAGACCATAGGCGTCATTTTCCCTATTTTATCCAGGAACCGTTTTGCAATCTGCCTTCGCGGAATTGCCATGGGCGCAAAGAAAGTAGTCCTGATGCTAAGCTATCCCAGTGACGAGGTAGGCAATGAACTCGTTTCTCTGGATCAGTTGGATGAGGCAGGCATCAATCCTTACAGCGATGTTCTTACATTGGAAAGATATAGAGAATTGTTCGGTGAAAACAAACATCCCTTTACAGGAGTAGACTATGTGGCGTATTATGGAGAGCTGATCAAGGAGGCAGGCGCGGAGGTGGAAATCATCTTTGCAAATGACTGCCGCAGCATCCTCCCCTATGCGAAAAAGGTTCTGAACTGTGATATTCACACAAGGGTGCGGACTAAGAGGCTTTTAAAGGCGGCAGGCGCCGAGGCGGTAGTGGGGATGGATGATATTCTTACCAGTCCTGTAGACGGAAGCGGCTGCAATGAGAAATATGGTCTGCTCGGTTCCAATAAGTCTACAGAAGACACAATCAAATTATTCCCCAGAGAGTGTACGGATCTGGTGCTGGATATTCAGAAAGAAATCTTAGACAGAACCGGCAAGCATGTGGAAGTCATGGTATACGGCGACGGCGCATTTAAAGATCCGGTAGGAAAGATTTGGGAGCTGGCGGACCCTTGCGTATCTCCGGCAAGCACACCGGGACTTGAGGGGACGCCCAATGAAGTGAAGCTGAAATACCTTGCCGACAATGATTTCAAGGATTTGTCCGGCGAGGCATTGAAGGAAGCGATTTCCAACCGCATCAGAGAAAAGAAAGAAAATCTGGTAGGCGATATGGCATCCCAGGGAACCACGCCGAGAAGGCTGACAGATCTGATTGGCTCCTTGTGCGACCTGACCAGCGGTTCCGGTGATAAGGGAACGCCGGTAATCCTGATTCAGGGATATTTTGACAATTATGTAAGCTGATCATTGAAAAGGAAGATTGCTGCCTTTGCTGAGATTTTAATAGAAACACATAATATAAACGAAAATTATATCATGTATAAAAAAGAACGATTTTACTTATGACTATTCTTTATGTATAATCATAAAGTAAGAAACTGATAATAAAAAGCAGGTTTTTACGAACCTGCTTTTTATTATCACAATCATTAAGAATGCAATGCGAAGTGCAGCGCAGGCTTGTGCAGAGCGAAATCTGACATTTCGCTCGCCCTCTCAGCGTAAAACGCTTCGGGATGGAGGAGAAAATGGTTAAAGCAGTAGTGGGCGCCAATTGGGGCGACGAAGGAAAAGGTAAGATTACAGATATGCTGGCACAGCAGGCGGATATCATCGTCCGTTTTCAGGGAGGCGCCAATGCAGGACACACGATTGTAAATGAGTATGGCAAGTTTGCGCTGCATACGCTGCCGTCGGGTGTGTTCTATAGCCACACCACCAGCATTATCGGCAATGGAGTGGCATTAAATATTCCAGTTCTTTTTAACGAGATTAAATCGATCACAGACAGAAATGTGCCGATGCCTAAGATTCTGGTTTCAGACAGGGCGCAGATGGTGATGCCGTACCATATTCTGTTCGATCAATACGAAGAAGAACGGCTGGGCGGAAAGTCTTTCGGTTCCACCAAATCCGGCATTGCGCCTTTCTATTCAGATAAATATGCCAAGATCGGTTTCCAGGTGAGCGAGCTTTTTGACGAGGAACTGCTTAAAGAAAAGGTAGAGCGGGTCTGCGAGCAGAAAAACGTCATGCTTGAACACATGTACCATAAGCCGGTCATCGATCCTGGGGAGCTGCTTGCGACGCTCCATGAATATAAAGAAATGATCGAGCCTTATGTATGCGACGTATCTTCTTATCTGCATAAGGCTATCAAAGAGGGAAAGACCATTTTGCTGGAGGGACAGCTTGGAACTTTAAAAGATACGGATCACGGCATTTATCCCATGGTCACATCCTCCTCCACACTGGCTGCCTACGGCGCTATTGGAGCTGGAATCCCGCCTTATGAGATAAAAGAAATCATTACCGTGTGCAAGGCTTACTCCTCCGCAGTGGGAGCAGGGGCGTTCGTCTCTGAGATTTTTGGGGACGAAGCGGACGAACTGCGCCGCAGAGGCGGAGACGGCGGAGAATTTGGCGCAACTACAGGGCGTCCCAGACGCATGGGATGGTTTGACTGTGTTGCCTCCAAATACGGATGCAGACTGCAGGGAACCACTGATGTTGCCTTTACCGTTTTGGATGTGCTGGGATATCTGGACGAGATTCCGGTGTGCGTTGGGTATGAAATCGATGGGGAAGTGACCACAGACTTTCCTGTAACCCATAAATTAGAGAAAGCAAAACCGGTCCTTAAGACCCTGCCCGGCTGGAAGTGTGATATTAGGGGTATCAAAAAATACGAGGATCTGCCGGAGAACTGCAGAAAATACGTAGAGTTTATTGAGGGACAGATTGGATATCCCATTACTATGGTTTCCAACGGACCGGGAAGAGACGATATTATTTACAGGGAAAGTCCGCTGAAAAACTAAAGCGGCGGATGTCATGAAGAAGGTAAAAGCATGAACCGGAACTATGCAAAGGAATTAGATCAGATACTTGCAAGGGAAGAAAATAAAGGGAAGCATTTATTCCTCCACAGCTGCTGCGCTCCCTGCAGCAGTTATGTGCTGGAATATCTGCGTCCTTTTTTCAGAATCACCGTATTTTACTATAATCCCAATATCACGATGGAAGAAGAGTATCAAAAGCGGGTGGCGGAGCAGAAACGGCTGATTGCGGAATTTAACAGACAGCTCCGGTCAGGAGGGGGGATGGATGCTTATCCCATTGAAGTGATAGAGGGGGATTACGACAAGACGTTCTTTTTTGACAGGGTAAAAGGTTTGGAGTATTGCAAGGAAGGGGGAGAAAGATGCTTTGTCTGTTACGAACTCCGTCTCAGGGAGACAGCGATTAGGGCAAGACAAGCCGGTGCCGATTATTTTACCACCACCCTTACCATCAGTCCCTTAAAAAATGCTCCCAAAATCAATGAAATAGGAGATGCCCTTGCAGAGGAATACGGGCTACCCTTCCTCCCTTCTGACTTCAAAAAGAAAGAGGGGTACAAGCGTTCCATAGAGCTCTCCAAAGAATACGACCTGTACCGCCAGAATTACTGCGGATGTATCTATTCCCGCGGGCACCGAACCAAGTAGATGTGCCCATAGAGATGCAAAGCATCTCATAGATATTATTTTTTCCCTTTCAATTTCCAATACTGCCAGGAAAACATCACAAAAAATGAAGCGTATAGACCAAGCAGCATTCCGAACATGATGGTGAGAAGTATGGAGTTGGTGACCAGACCGTGGATAAATTGAGGCACCAATATGCATAAGAACAAAACAGCCAGCGGAAGCATTCTGCCTTTGAATACACGGTCCAACATCTGTAATCTTGATTCGTCGTCGCAAAATATTTCTTCATTTCCGCCTGTTTCTGATGCGGGCTTTCGGAAGTAACTATACCCTACATAATCCTGCAGATATTCCCATCCGCAGTCGTTGAACATTTTTACATACTCATCTTTGTGCGCAATGCCGTTTGGGTTGTAATCCAGCTGATAAATCACATCTTCCGGCACACATTTTTCAAAATGATAAGCGCCCAAGCCGGAAACTTTGACGAGTTTCCAACCTGACTGATGCATTTTCCGAAGATAATCCTGTTCTTTTTCATATTCAAATATGGTAAAAATTTTGAAAGTATTTCCGAAATGGAACTGACAACAAGAGTATATTCGCCATTTTTCAGGCACTGA
>BLLU01000041.1 GCA_011959105.1 Lachnospiraceae bacterium
GGAGGGAATCTGGTGGAACAGGTAGCGGACGGTTCGCTCAATTCCATGGGGAATCCCTCTTATGGCATGACCGGCGGTGTGTTGTTGGAGGATGATGTATTTTTGATTCTATATGGCAACGGGGAATTGATGCGGTATACCTATGACCCCAACACACCTGCGGTACCGGAAATACAGCTAAGGGCATACAGCCTGACAGAAAACGGCCTGCTGCGGACAGCGATTTCCACCTACCAGTCCGCGCACCCGGAGGTGTATATTCGATACGACATTGGAATAAGCGAAAGCGGGGCAGCTACCAGGGAAGATGCCTTGAAAAAGCTGAATACGGAAATAGCAGCGGGGAAGGGGCCGGATTTCTTTTTGCTAGACGATATGCCCATGGATTCTTATGTGGAAAAAGGGGTACTGATGGATTTGACCCCATATTTGGAAGGGAAAGGCGAGGATAAATATTTTACGAATATTATTAATGCTTTCCGGAAACCGGAAGGAACTTTTGTGGTGCCCGTCCAGTTTCAGACGTCCGTTCTGGTGGGGAAGAAGGATGATATAGAAAAGATGGACGGTCTGGAGGAAATTGCCCAAATGGTGGAAGGCTACCGGGAAGCGGGCGCAGAAGGCATGATTTTCGGCGCAAGAAGCGAGGAAGAGTTGATCAATAAACTTTTGCCTGCTTGTGCCCCTGCGTGGAAGAGGGATGACGGCAAGATAAATGAGGATGCACTGACGGAATTTTACGGGCTGGCGAAACGGATATGGGATGCGGAAAGCATGGGGATTAATGAAGATTTGCGTAAAAGTGCCGTCCGGCGCCGCTATCCCATACTTTGGATGGAAAGAATACTCCGAGTCCTCCTCCCCTCCTTCTTCGCTTCCACCGCCCGCATAAATCACCGCAATATACCCATCCCCAGACATGGCAGCATTCATAATCCATACATCGTCCGCCCGCATTTCCTCATGCCATGGCATTTTTTCCTTTTCCCACGTGGCACCGCCATCCGCGGACACCCATTTTCCTGCATTCCCCGACATAATGGCCAGTTTTCCGTCATCCATACAGGCAATCCTGCTTCCTGTGTCCAGCTGGCCCTTTAAAGCCTCGTTGGAATGCTCCAGGTAACGCCCCATCACCTTTCCGTTGTCCGCGTCTTCCGTCTTTTCTCCCGTATCCTCCTTATCCCCCCCGCTCTTCTGTTCCTTTCGAGCTTTCTATATTTTCCCCGCCCTCTCCCGAGCCTTTATCACCTTGTGCCGTTCCGCAGCCCATAATACCTGCTATACTTAACAGCATAGCGACTATCAAAATCCACGAGACTGCTTTTTCCCATTTTCCGCTCCCGGCCCTTTTCATTCTGTTCTTATTTTTATACTTGTTCATATCCATACTCCTCTGC
>BLLU01000042.1 GCA_011959105.1 Lachnospiraceae bacterium
AGAGAGGGATTATTGGATTGTCTGACTTAAAGATTATTTCTTTCGGCCCCAGGCCGCTTAACTTCCTGGCATGCAATGCGCCCATTAAGCAGCTGTATAATTTAGGGGTGGAAATTGAAGAGAATTCGGAATTGGACTTGTTCGAAGCATTCCACAAACATGACAATGATTCCCGGATTCCGGATGTAGTAAAGGATATGGAAGCGGAATTGGGAGAAGGCAATATGAAGCCGGAAGTTCTGCCTAAGCTGGCACAGTATGAACTGACCCTTTTAGACTGGATTGAAGAGCACAGAGGATATAGAAAATACGTGGCTATCGCCGGGAAATGCTGGCCTGCATTCCAGACCCAGTTCGGTTTTGTGCCCTGTTACGTGAACAGCCGTCTGACAGGAATGGGAATTCCGGTATCCTGTGAAGTGGATATTTACGGTGCCCTCAGCGAGTTTATCGGTGCCTGCGTGAGCCAGGATGCGGTTACTTTGCTGGATATTAATAACTCCGTTCCTGCCGATATGTATGAAGAGAGTATCAAAGATAAATTCGACTATACACACAAAGATACATTTATGGGCTTCCATTGCGGGAATACATGCTCCAGGAAACTGTCCTCCTGTTCCATGAAATATCAGATGATTATGGCAAGGAATCTGCCGGAAGAAGTGACCCAGGGAACGCTGGAAGGCGATATTATGCCGGGTGACATTACTTTCTACCGTCTCCAGAGCACAGCAGACAACAAACTGCGCGCCTATATTGCCCATGGCGAGGTTCTTCCCGTGGCAACGAAATCCTTTGGCGGGGTAGGTGTATTCGCGATTCCTGAGATGGGGCGCTTCTACCGCCATGTATTGATTGAAGGCAATTATCCTCATCACGGCGCGGTAGCTTTCGGCCATTTCGGCAAATCGCTGTACGAAATCTTTAAGTATATCGGTGTTCCGGTAGAGGAAATCGGGTACAACCAGCCTAAGGGGGTAAGGTATCCTACGGAAAATCCGTTTGCATAAAGGATGATAAATGAGTGGTTGAGTAAGCGTGTGCTGCCCTGATAATGGGGCAGCACATTGTTATAGGAAATCTTTAGGGCTTGGCGGAATGCCTGACATGGTGGTGTTTGAATGGAAGATACGGTCAGAATATCCTTAGGCCTAAAGTTTTGCATACATCTAAATATATGAAAAGAAAGGAAAGGTAGCGGCATGTTATATATCGGTGTAGATTTAGGAACCTCAGCGGTGAAACTTCTGTTAATGGCGGCTGACGGTAAAATCGAAAATATTGTATCAAAGGAGTACCCCCTCTTTTTCCCCCATCCGGGCTGGTCGCAGCAGAACCCGGAAGACTGGTGGAAAGCAGTGGTAGAAGGCCTGAAGGAACTGACGGCGGATTGTGAGAAAGAACAGATTGCGGGTATCAGCTTCGGGGGACAGATGCATGGGCTGGTAATTTTGGATGAAAATGATCAGGTGATACGTCCTGCGATCCTCTGGAATGACGGCAGAACCACAAAAGAAACGGATTACCTGAACCAGGTCATTGGCAAGGATAAATTATCGGAGTATACGGCAAATATTGCTTTTGCCGGTTTTACGGCTCCTAAAATTCTTTGGGTAAAGGAAAATGAGCCGGAAAATTTTGCCAGGATAAAGAAAATCATGCTTCCCAAGGATTATATCGCTTATATGCTGTCCGGCACATTCTGTACGGATGTGTCCGATGCATCCGGCATGCTGCTGTTCGATGTGGAGCATAAGTGCTGGTCCAAAGAGATGATGGAAATCTGCGGGGTGTGCGAAGAGCAGCTGGCGGGCATTTACGAAAGCGCCGATGTGGTAGGTACTTTGAAGCCGGAAGTGGCCAAAGAACTGGGACTTCCGGAAAGCGTAAAGGTGATTGCCGGCGCAGGGGATAACGCTGCTGCTGCTGTGGGAACCGGAACGGTAGGGGATGGTATGTGCAATATTTCCCTGGGAACCTCGGGCACAATCTTTATTTCCAGTGATAAATTCGGTGTGGATAAAAATAATGCCCTTCATGCATTTGCCCATGCGGACGGCCATTTCCACCTGATGGGATGCATGCTCAGCGCTGCTTCCTGCAACAAATGGTGGATGGATGATATTATCGGTACGGAGGAATACGGAAAAGAGCAGGCGGCTATCCAGAAGCTGGGAGAAAATAATGTGTATTTTCTGCCTTATCTGATGGGCGAGCGCTCCCCGTTAAACGACCCTTTGGCCAGGGGAACATTTATCGGCCTGACCATGGACACCACCAGGGCGGACATGACCCAGGCAGTGCTGGAAGGGGTGGCTTTTGCCATCAGGGATTCTTTTGAGGTGGCCAAGTCTTTGGGCATTAAGATAGAACGTTCCAAGATATGCGGCGGCGGCGCTAAGAGCCCGCTTTGGAAAAAAATTATTGCCAATGTGCTGAATATTAAGATTGACAGCATCGAAAGCGAAGAAGGGCCCGGATATGGCGGCGCTATGCTGGCGGCAGTGGGATGCGGGGAATATGGCAGCGTGGAAGAGGCGGCGCAAAAACTGGTAAAGATTGTGGACACAGTGGAGCCGGAAGCGGAATTGGCGGCTAAATATGAAGAAAAATATCGCAGGTTTGCGAAGATTTACCCTGCGGTGAAAGAGTTATTCCCACAAATTAATGGGTAAAATTTTGGGCGGCCGGAACATGGCTGTCCAAAAGCCTTAAATATTCGATTTGGTTTTGTGTAATAGGACAGCGCGTTGGAGAGGAAAGTTCTTTGGGGCGCTGTTTCTGTTTGTTTGCATATTTTTCATAAATATTCCCATTTCTGATGTGCATTTCTGCGTTGCTTTTGCAGCCTTAGTGCCCGCTGCGCTCTTTTTGGAGCGGGAGCGTGGCAACGGAGCATTTTGTTCCCCAAAGCCTCTATCGGTTCATCCGCCATGCCGTCTCCAAGCACAATGATATATTTCATTTTTACCCCGTTTCTGCGCTGCATTTCAGCGCATATCAAGTTTGTGTCCGAACTGCTGTTTTCAGCCGTCTTTTTAAGCTTCCAGGCGGATTCTGTTCAAGATGCATCCCAGCTTCTCTGCCTTATCATCAAACTCTTTCTCGCTCATTTCTTCTGTTATAAAAGCATATTCGCCCTCTACGTCCGCAACCACTACCCGCATCATGCCGAAAATATCTATGGCCGCCTTTTCCAAATCCGCTTTTGTACGCACGAAGAAGCGGTGTTTGATGTTATCCACTTTTGTCTGCCTTACATCTTCATCATCCCAAAAACACATAATCGTTTTTCCAATATGCCTTGCACAGTCTACCACATCGGAAACCACCGCGCTGGCCGTGGGCAATTTACCCGCGCCTTTTCCGTAATACATGGAATCCCCCAGCATGTTCCCATGGACAAATACCGCATTGAAGACTCCGGTCACACTATAGAGCGGATGGCTCATGGGAATCATAAACGGGGCCACCATCGCATAAAAGCTGCCGTCCTCGCATTCCCTGCTCATAGCTAACAGCTTAATAGAGCGCCCCAATGCTTTTGCATAAATGAAGTCCGTAGCCGTAATCTTTGTAATCCCTTCCGTATAGATATCCTCGTATTTTACGTTTTTCCCTGTCATAAGAGAAGAAAGAATCGCAATTTTACGGCAGGCATCATATCCCTCCACATCCGCCTCTGGATTCCTCTCCGCATACCCCTTCTCCTGGGCTTCCTTCAGTACATCTTCGAAATCTGCCCCTTCCGATGCCATTTTCGATAAGATATAATTGGTAGTACCGTTCAGGATTCCTGTAATGCCATCAATCTTCTCCGCCGTCAGAGAATAGTTAATCGGACGGATAATCGGGATACCGCCGCCCACACTGGCCTCAAACAGGTAGTTGCACTTATTCTCCCTGGCCAGGCGAAGAAGTTCCGGCCCATGGTTTGCCACCAGTTCTTTATTGGAAGTGCATACACTTTTGCCCAAAAGAAGAGCCCGCTTGGAAAACTCGTACGCAGGATGAATCCCACCCATTGTTTCACAGATGACATTGACTTCCGGGTCATTCATAATGACTTCCACATCATGCACCACTTTACTTTCATAAGGGTCTCCCGGAAAATCCCTTAAATCCAGAATATATTTAATATTCAGGCTTTCCCCTGACTTCTTATT
>BLLU01000043.1 GCA_011959105.1 Lachnospiraceae bacterium
CCTGCCGCTTTTCCAAAAAACTTTTTGACAGGTACAGCCGCTTGTTCCCTCTGGCTTTTGTACATTTACTTTTGTAAGGACAGCCGCCGCAGTCTTCACACTCATAAACGGTCACTTCTGTTTCATATCCACTTTTACTTTTCTGTTTCCTGATATAAAGCGGGGAAAGAAGTTTTCCGGCATGGCAGGTGTAAGTATCGGCTGGTTCATCATAACGCATGTTCTCCCGCCTGCTGATATCCTGTCTGAAGCTGCGTTTTTTCCACTTCTCATAGGTCTGGGGCTTTATATACGGGGTCTGCCCACAGTCCCGCAGGTACGTGTATCCTTCTTCGCTTTCATATCCGGAATCGGCAGTCACGCTTGGATACCGGAATAACAGGTTCTTTTCCATTGTTTTTAAAAATGGAACCAGCGTCCAGACATCATTCCTGTCCTGAAAGAGATCAGCAGCCACGATATATTCACTGTCCACGGCAATCTGTACATTATATCCCGGTTTTAACTGGGCATTACGCATATGGTCATCTTTCATGTGCATAAAGGTGGCATCCGGGTCTGTCTTACAGTAATTATTCCTGCCCTGAAAACTTGCCGTATGCCAGTCATAAATTCTCTGGCGTTCAAGAAACCTGCGCAAGAGTTCTGCATACCGCTGGTTCTTACTTTTCCTCCTGCCTCGTCCGTTTACAAAAACGGTACCGTCTGTCCGGCATTTCTCTTCCAAAAAACGGGATATTTTCTGTAAATCCTGTGTCCTTGTTTCCGCGCTGACCGAAAAAGTCTGCATGTATTCGTGATTCAGAAGCTGTACGGCATCCTGTATCTTCTGGAACATTTTTTCTTCCCATTTCCCGACAGACTTTTTCCACACAAAAGTATACTTGTTGGCACAGGCTTCTAACTTTGTCCCGTCAATGAATACGGTCTCCTTTGACAGTTCACCCGCCTGTGAAAGCCTCTTTACCATCTGATAGAAAAGACTTTCACAGGCATCTGCCAGAAATCCTGTACGGAAACGGGCAATGGTGCTGTGATCCGGTGCTTTCTGACCGGCT
>BLLU01000044.1 GCA_011959105.1 Lachnospiraceae bacterium
AAAATAACAATAATCACATAAATAGAAGGCACCAATGCCATAAGGTCAGCTTTTGAATATTCCAGATCCAGTTCATCAAAATAATACTGCTGCATAGCCCCATTGCTTTTCACAATCATTTTTTCCGAGTCCATCAGAAGTACCTGGCTATAGCTGTAATAATATGAAGCCAAATCCTCTACTTCATAAAAGACCTCATCCGGATTGGTGTCAATCCAAATGCAAGTATCCCCATCATCCAATTCAATGACATCGTCCACCCACAGCACACCGTCCTTCAGTTCAAAATCCGGTACCACTTCCTGAATTGCGGAAGACAGGCCCAGGCCGTTCATCTGAAAAAAGGGCACTACCATCGTAAGCAGGAAATAAAAGAGCATAAGAACTACACCGAATAGAAATACTTTTGATTTCCTGTTATTCAAAAACTCTTTATAACTTTTAAAGCTATAAACAGCCAATCCCATTTCTTTAAAAATATTCATGTTTTATGCTTATCCTTTCTACCGCCCTAACAAACCTAATAAGCAGACCCGACTATAGCTAAGGCAATACCGAACACAATTCCCAATGCCGCCACTAAAATTACAATATCCAGCAGCACCCTTACTACTACGTTTATTTTCCTGTTGCAGGAAATAGAAAACGTAGCCATCAGGCCCACGATTGCCACCAGTGCGCCTATTGCACCGTTCAAGCAGTTGATAAAATGCAGCACTACAAAGATCCATGCCCATCCCGGCAGTTTCTGCGGTACGTAGTCTTCTCCTGTGGCACAGTCTTTGCCATCAATAATCAGCTTGGCGCTGCCCACCATGTCTATCACTAAGAGGGCCGTCTTCGAACCCACCGGCACCTGGTATTCCGACTGGAAAAATCCAGATTTATGGCTCAGCTTCCTGATTTTAAATTTTTCACCATTTACGAGTACTTTTGCCCCCTTACGTTCAATCGTATAAGGCCTTTCGTCAACTCTAACATCCCATTTCCTGCTCACTATTTTAACCTCCCGGATAATTTCATTCATCAATCGAATAGATGAAAGAGCAAAAAGGCTGTCCGCATGGGCAGCCCTTTCCTCTCTCC
>BLLU01000045.1 GCA_011959105.1 Lachnospiraceae bacterium
CTGTTAAATACCCTCTGCGATACAGCAGCTATTTATGGTCCCTGCGCCGCTGCATTTGGCATGGAGCCGTGGCATTCCTCCTTAATGGATGCAATGGACCTGCTGACAGGGAAGAAAAAAGAAGTGGCAGGTTACGGAAAGTGGGAGCGGGAGGGATTAAAGGATGAAGCGCATCCGTTGGTTCCTTATCAATGCACAGAAGACTTAGATTTAAAGATTTATCAGCCTGATCAGGCTGAGGGCATGAAGCCGGCAGATGCGGCCGTTATGGAGGGGCGGCTGATTGGAGGATGTATGGACTGTCTGGTGAATCTTTTAGGCACCCGGTTTGATAAAGTAGAAGCATTTGTAGAAAACTATAAAGAAGACGGATTGATCTGGTTTTTGGAAGCCTGTGATTTAAATGTCTTTGGGGTGCGCAGAGCCATGTGGCAGATGGAACAGGCAGGCTGGTTTAGGCATGCGAAGGGCTTTCTGATCGGACGTCCTTGCTTTTGCTACGGAGAGGAAATGATGGGGCTGGATCAGTACACGGCGATTCTTCCTACAGCTGAGCGCTATGGCATACCAGTCATTATGGACTGTGATCTAGGGCATCTGCCGCCTATGATGCCTCTGGTAAGCGGAAGCGTAAGAACGGTTATATAAAACTTCTTATCTAAAAGCTGCGCCAGCTCTTCTTTAAAGGATAAAGGTCTTTTTCCTGCCTCAAAGGCTTTCTGCATTTGATAAGCATCTTTTATATTTAATTGATACAGATAAAGGAAAGCTGCAACGACTACCCATGCAAAAATCCCCATGAGCAGCATAATAACGGAATTGTCTCCCACAATGCCCAGCCAGGCGTCGCCCTTTTGTGTCCCCAATGTAAAGAAGCCCCTAATATCTTCAACCCCTCTTAAAATCATATAAATGATAATGCCTATTTCCAGCAAAAAATATATAATTCCCTTAAAATAGCTGCCATACAGAAGCTGTCCTCCCCCCATAACCACCGCAGAGAGCTTTACTTTCCAGCTGCTGTCACAAACTGCAGACGTAAACTTATTCCATTTCTCATTGAAAGCCTCGATCAGCGACGCAAAATATCCCTTGGAAACGGCTGTGTCATTTTCGAGAACCTGTATCGTAACATTATGTTCCAACTCACCATTAAACACTGTATTGATAACGCCGGTTTCCTCTTGCGTCTGTACATCTGGCGCAGTCTGCACGTTTTCTGCCTCCTTGCCGCATCCCGTTTGCCCCCCGATAC
>BLLU01000046.1 GCA_011959105.1 Lachnospiraceae bacterium
AGGATATGCCAGGGTTGAAAAGGGGGCAGGAACCGCCGCAGCCGCCAGTGTCATTGGAGAACAGGCAACAAACCGTACAAGCGCATGAAAAAGGAAGCCCAGGTATCACAACACATGAATCGGGCAGAGATACTGCCAGGACAGAAACGAAAGCAGCAGAGCCGGTAAAATCAGTTGAAAATGCCCCGAAAACAGACGAGGGCATATCTGGCGGCAGCAAGAAGCAGTCCGTCCTAAACGCCCTCCGGGAACGGCAGGCAAGGATGAAGGCACAGGAGAAACAAACACTGGAACGGGGGAAGCAGAGCCAGAAAACACAAGCAAAGAAGAAGGGAGAACAGGAATTATGATGGTGAGATTTGAGGAAAATGAATATTTCCTGATAGCAATGTTCCAGAAGGAAAGCAGGCAGGCAACCATTGAGGAGATGCATAACGCAATCCCCTACATAGGCAGGGATGAGGAAATGCTTACCCTCATAAACAGCACACTGGAAAAGCTGTGGTGCATTACAGAGGAAGCATTTTTAGAATTGGATCTGGAACTGTATAAAGAGGAACCGATGGAGGATGAATGATGGAGGCAAATCAATTTGCGGTGTACCAGCTTAAAAATATCCCGGAAAACAGGCAGATACGGTTCCGGTCTTACAGCACACTGCAGGAGAAGGGGATACAGATACAGTATAAGGATTATGAGCAGGTGTATCTGGCACGGATGCAGCCGGAAGACGGGCCGGGACAGATCCGCAGGCGTTTTAACAAGAAACTGCCACGGGCATTTCATGGACATTCGATCAGTGTCAGTGATGTGCTTGTGCTGAATAAGGGCGGCGTTGTGGCCGCCTATTATGTTGAGAAAGAAGGGTTTACCGCCATAGCTGGTTTTATCCGGCCAGGCTCTTCCGGTGCGCCTGTGTCTTTCGGTACTTCTGGTTTCCACATCGAGGGGAAAGAAGGGAGCTGGCACGCTTTTGACAGCATAATCGTAGACGGCAGGGAGTTCTTCCTGATGGAGCATGAAGCCTATGGGAAAGATACGGAATGGGTTGTGGTGGATGAAGCCGGGCGGCTGGCTGCCGAGGGAGTCTATCACGGGTTTGACCAATCCGTGCAGCAGCAGATTAAGGATTATCTTAACCCGCCGAAGCCTGCAAAAGAAATAGTGCGGCATGAAACCACATTACCCTCTGGGAAGGCTTCTGTACCCTCCGGGGCAGATGCGGCAGAAGGCGGCGACAGGGAAAAGCCGCCCCTTGAGAATTGGCAGAAATATATGGAAAACGGGGAGTATGTCCGTAGCGTTGAGAGTGGGGAAGAAGAAAACCACAGCCTCATTGATGGGAATAAAAATAATGGCAAAAAAAAGCATGGCAGGGAATCTGTCCTGAAAAAGCTGTGGCAGAAACAGGCGGAGATTGCGAAACGGCACGGAAATCCTGCACAACAGATGGAAATGTCGGAAGAGATGGAGCGCAGACGGAAATAAGGGAAAAGGGAAGTATCTGGCAGGGATTGCCGGATGCTTCTTTTTTATGTCTTGAACATTATGGAGTTTCTCTGTATAATAAAGCCATAACAGACAGGGCGAAACTTCCCTGTCAGACTGCCAGGCGCAGGCTGGAACCGGGGTGATATTATGCAGGGTGGAATAATACAGGAAGAGCCAAAAGAGAAAGCAGTGGAAAAAAAGGATTCCTTTGCCAAATATACGGTGAAAGACAGCGTATTCACGACGATCTTTCGGGATAAAAAATACCTGATACAGCTATACCGTGCGCTCCATCCAGAGGATACGGAGGCTACGGAAGATGCACTTACGGATATAACGATAAGGAACGTGCTTACCAACGGGATCTATAATGACCTGGGTTTCCGGGTTGGGGACAAAATTTTATTCCTGGTCGAGCAGCAGTCGAGCTGGACGATGAATATCATTATACGTGCGCTGATGTATTTGGCGCAGGTTTACCATGATTATTTTGAAGGGCAGGACGCAGATTTATATGGAAGCAAGAAAGTCCATGTGCCGGAGCCGGAGATATATATGATTTATACAGGGGAGCGTGTCAGCAGGCCGGAAACGATTTCATTTTCCAAAGAATTTTTCAAGGGAAAAGAATGTTTCATTGAAGTAAAGGTAAAAGTAATCTATGACGGCAAAGGAAATGACATCATTAGCCAGTATGTTGCTTTTACAAAGGTATATAACGAACAGGTAAAGCGGTATGGGAGAAGCCGGGAGGCTGTCACGGAAACCATCCGCATCTGCAAAGACAGGAATCTGCTCCGCGAATTTCTGGAGAGCAGGGAAAAGGAGGTTGTGTCTATCATGATGACTTTGTTTGATGAAGAGAGGATTATGCGTAATTATGTTGCCAGTGAAAGACGTGAGGCAGTAAGGGATGCAGTAGAAAATATGTTAAAGACTGGAAAAATGTCAGCAGAGGAAATCGCCGGGTATTTTACGGAGCTTTCTGTGGAAGATGTCCGGGAAATTGAAAAAGGACTGCTTCAAACGATATAATAGTTGCCATTATGCAGATACCATAGAGGAAAGATAATAGAATCCCCGGTTGTGAATGAATACAGCCGGGGGTATTTACATGGAGGGCAAAGTGAAGGAATCAGAACTGATAGGGAAAGTACATTCTGCTGTTTACCATCAGTGCCGGCATCGGGGCTATGCCGCCCCGGCAGACGTACTGGTTGACATAGGGGTGCTGCCCTGGCAGAAATATGAGGACTGGAGATTCGGGAAAGTACAGTATCTGGAAGCCGTCTGTACCTGCAATTTGAAGCAACTCTCATTTATTATGAAGCAGATCCGCTCCTATGCGAAGAAAACAAACTTAAAGCCGTCATTCTGCTGTTACAAGCGTTGGGGCGTAAAGAAAAAGCAAGGGCATAAGGCGGTAATCCCCCTCTGCTTCAGTAAGAGCGGAAACCCGGAGATTGAAAAAGCATATGCGACGCATTATGTAGATTTAGGGAGGGCAGAACAGCTAAAGAAAGAGAAGCTGGGGAAGGCGGCAGCGAAAGCGCAGAATGAAATGACGGATAAGACGCCGGGTATGCCGGAGACAAAAATTTCTGGCGGCAGTGAAACATAAAAGAGGGAGAAGGAATGGAAAAAGAACCGGATAAAAAATATGAAACCATGAAAAAGATCATGGATGCTTTAGAGGATATCTTATGTTCCTATCAGGGCAGGGGGCATCTGTCTGTATATACTGACCTGGATTCCCTTGCGCTTTTTGCAAGCCTTGTGGCATACGGCCAGATCAAAGTGGAAAATTACAGATATGACTATGACAACGATATCCGGGAGGATGAAGAAGCTGCCCGGATTTACGGGGAGCTTGCACCGCAGACAAGATGGCGTGTGGGGCAGCGTAGCCAGATAGAAGCGATACGGATGAACGCCCTAAAGCAGCTCGCATTCCTGGGTTCGCCCGTGTACCGGGAACAGGTTTCTTATGAAGATGCAGGAGCTGTTTTGGTATGTGGGGAAATCCTGCCTTATGAGATTTTCCAGTTGTTTTTAGATACGACGGGATTGAGAAAAATTTATATTTTCCCATACCCGTTCCGGGAGGGATGGGAAAAGCCGCTCTATTTTTCCTTTGAGCCGACTGGGACGGCGCAGAGGGAAATACGGAAGTATGCAGAGAAAAAACGGGAAGAAATGTACCAGGTGATGCGTGAGAAAAGCGAAAGCATTGGCTCTGTAATACCCTCATTATAAATACAATATCCGCATCTCAAATTACATTTTTCTGTCAATTCTAAAGTAATCTGTTCCAGATGATGGTTAACTAACTCTTCATAATTATTAAATGGCGCCATTAAAGAAAATTTTGAAAGAGCAAGTATTTTTTCATTTTGAATAGCTGCCATTATATGTTCTAAAGCTTCTACATAAACACCTTCACTATATTCATTTGTATATAAAACTTTCTCTAACTCTCCCGCCAAAATTTTCTCAATAATTTCATATTCTACTTTTTGACATGCTAAAACTTTTCCAGTTACTGTATCATAATAATAATATCCATTTTGGGTTTTAAATGTTATCCCCACTGGGTTGCCGTCTGGCAACATTTTTTTCAATTCTTCAATTTTATATGCCAAAGTTTTTTCTTTCACTTTACATTCCTCCTGCTATCCGAAACGTCTTTTGCATTATATAAACTTTGCATTTATATTTCAATAGATTTTGCGTATTAGGGTCTTGTAACTGCGTAATAGGGCATAAAGAAAAACAAATTGATATTTTAGTACTTTCTTCATTTTAAAAATATCCCGAATTCGGGATATTAAGGGCATTATCCGAGAAGTTTCATTATCAAAGACATATCCTGAAAAGCACAATTTATCGACGGTTTCTAAAAAAACTTTTCGGATAATTACTCAACTGTTTAGACCATAGACACGATACGTTCCTTATGTTATTGACAATCATTCTGATAATTACGATAAAGAATACCTTAATTTCTATGCTAGATTTTTTATACCTGCCAAACATTATTCGAGAAGATTTTCTTAGAAGATGTTAATAAACCGTATTTCTATAAGTTTTCTGAAATAATGAAACTTCTCGGATAATGCCCTTTATTTCAGTTCTGACATAAAGGGTTATACCGAAAAGTAGATTATACCGAATTTTCTTCAGATGTCCTTGAAAATCGAGACTCGCCATTCAAAAACTCGGGATAAGATTTTTTCTTACAGACGGTAACTAGCCTACAAAAATTCGGGATAAGATTTTTCTTGTTTCAATCTACAAGAACAAAATTTTTATTTTTATAGCTAAATGAGAATCTGGCAATCAAAATCGTCAAAAATGTGATAAATATATGCGAACTAAAAAAATATTATCCCGAATTTTTTGTATAGCACTTCAAGACAGATGAATAAATATTATCCCGAAATATTCTTTAGAACAGCTTGTATTTGGAGACTCTTTCGTAAATATCGGGATAAGGCACTTTTCGGTATAACCCTAATTATCCCGAATTCGGGATAACAAGGGCAAGATTCGCCTGAGTAACTCAAAACCCACTTCGTGGATTTTGCTTACCCGGCAAACTTGATGGTGATTCTGCTCCCCATGCCCTCGGTTGTTGCATATTTTTCAAATATGCAGATTGGCTCCTATTAAAAATAGTCGCAGCGTGATAGTTCCTATCACGGAAAAATCCAAAAATTTTTATAAATCCCCTCTTTTCCTTTCCCATTCCATTTCCACAATCGGCTTATATTATAGGAACCCCTTTGGATTCCTACATTCAGGAAGAACAAAGTACGAATATATTTTTAACAGGAAGGAAGGACGAAATGGCAAGACCAAAGAAGGACAGGGAACTGCAGCACAAACACCAGATTATGCTCCGTCTCACAGATACGGAATATGAAATCGTGTCTGAAAGCGCAAAAGCCGCACACCTCCCACTGGCAGAGTATGCCCGGAAACAGATTATGCAGCAGAAGGTAACGGCAAAATATGAGATTGTGGCAGACCTGCCGGAGCTGAAAAAATTGATTGCGGAGTTTGGAAAGATCGGCAGCAACTTAAACCAGATTGCAAGGCATTTCAACAGCGGCGGCATCCATTCCCAAAGAATGCTTAAAGCAATCGGCCAAAGCGTAGCCAGAATCTACGAAATGAAATATGAAGTGTTAAAGATGGCCGGGGATTTCCAGGCGGTTTCCAGAGGACGTTCTCATGGCAATCCTGAAACACATAGCGAGTAAAAATGCCAACTATGCAGAGATACAGCGTTATCTCATGTTTGAACATGATGAAGATACCAACAAACCGACACTTGATGAAAATGAAGAATTGATTCCACGCAAAGGATATATCATGGACGGCATAAACTGCGACCCGTTCACCTTCGATATGGAGTGCAGGGAACTGAACGCCCTGTACCGTAAAAATGAATCTTATGATGAAATCAAATCCCATCATTACATTATCAGCTTCGACCCGAAGGACACAGATGAAAATGGACTGACCGGGGAACGGGTGCAGAAACTTGGGATGGAGTATGCCCAGAAAAATTTCCCCGGCCACCAGACCCTGGTCTGCACACACATGGACGGGCATAATAAAAGCGGCAACATCCATGTGCATATTGTCATTAACAGCCTGCGGAAATACGATGTGGAACGCCAGGGCTTCATGGAGCGGGCCTGCGATTCCCGTGCCGGATATAAGCACCATCTATCGAAAGATTACCTGATCCATCTAAAGCAGTCCCTTATGGATCTGTGCCATCGGGAACATCTGCATCAGGTAGACCTTCTTGCGCCTGCGGAAAAGAAAGTTACAGACCGTGAATATCATGCGGGACGGAGGGGGCAAAAGAAACTGGACGAACGCAACCGACAGATTCTGGCGGACGGCCTTCCCATTCGCAGAACGGCATTCCAGACACAGAAGGATTTCTTACGCTCCGCAATCGAAGCCAGCGCCGTCAGTTCCTGCAGCCGGGAAGAATTTCAAAAATTGCTCCTCGAGAAATACAACGTCACGCTCAAAGTCAGCCGTGGAAGGTTCAGCTACCTCCACCCGGAACGAGGAAAATATATTACCGGCAGGATGCTTGGCACTCATTATGAAGAAGATTATCTTCTGAAGCTGTTCGGGGAAAATTCAAAAAGTAAAGAATACAAAAAAGAAACCATTGCTAGTGAAACCCTTAATACAGAATCGGAACAGCCTGCAGACCAGCCATCCGATCCATTACAGGAAGCTCCTGTATCAATCCTGTTTATCAAGTCAGACCTGCGGCTTGTAACTAACCTGCAGGATTGTGTGAAAGCACAGCAAAATGCCGCTTATGCCAATAAAGTAAAACTTTCCAATCTAAAGGAAATGGCTAAGACCGTTGCTTATATACAAGAACGTGGATATAATACAAGAGATTCCCTGGAAGATTCATTTTCAGAGGTTAAGAACCTTGCTTCCAGTTCCAGAAAGGTTTTAAAAGATACGGAAGATAAGCTCCGGATATTAAATGAGCAGATCCATTATACCGGCCAGTACCTTGCCAATAAATCCGTCTACCGGCAGTTTTGCAGATCAAAACACAAGGGACAGTTCCGGGAAGAACACTCTGCCGAGATTGCGCTTTACGAATCAGCCCGGAAATTCCTGCAAGGGCAGTCAGCAGACGGCAGGCTTCCATCCATCAAACTGCTGAAAGCGGAAAAAGAACAGCTATTGCAGAAGAAAAAGGAAGAGCAGAAAAACTACCATTATTACCGGGATTATCAGAGAGAATTAAATACGGTCTGCTCCAATGTCGATAAAATTTTAGGGCAGGCCCGCACCAGACAGCCGGAGAAGCAGAAAGGCGCAGATATTTCCTGATTCTTCCGTTGAAAAAACATCCGCATGATTCTGATTATGGTTCTGCCCAAATTCCTGCGGATGTTATTCATTCCATTCTGATGGCTACACCTAAAAATTCTGCCAAGCGTCAACTGAGGGTATTACAGAGCCAATGCTTTCGCTTTTCTCACGCATCACCTGGTAC
>BLLU01000047.1 GCA_011959105.1 Lachnospiraceae bacterium
CGTTTCACTCCGTACATACATTCTTTCCAAATTCTGTATAAATGCTTTAAAACGGAATGAAACCAATTCAACCCCTTGCGTTTGAACTGGTTTCATGCCCTGATCCGTTGCCTCTCTATTTTTCTGCCGCCTGCTCCCTCTCAAACTTCTCCCGCAGTTTGTTAAGCGCTTTCTTTTCGATGCGGCTCACATACTCTCCTGGCTCCCGCTCCCCTGGTCTGACACAGTATTTCCTCCAAAAAAGGCATAATTATTCCCCTTTGCCGTTACTTATCCATGAAGTTATCTTTATGAAAAAATGCGATCCCATGCTTTTAAGACAGACCAGACAGTAGATTTCTCAGATTCTATTTCACATATACAAAATTCCCACTTCCTGCTATCCTGTATGTACAGCACATGATATCATAAAAGAGATGATACATCAACAATTTTGTATCTGGAACACAGCCAGTCCATAATTTCCTTTTCCGTTTCTTCTTTGACCATCTTTGCGACACACACGCCTGCCCCCATATGATGCAAAGACTTATCCTTTATTCTCTTCTGCAAAGCGGTTCCGTGACATCGCGCCACTGATTTAATCATGGTATCCTCCGCCTTGGAAACACAAAATTCAATTGTACCATGCGGCTTTTTATACTCAGACCATCTTCTTTCGTCAAGCTGTTCCGGCGGACAACCCAACAACGCCATATTCCTTATAACCTCGTCGGCACTCGTAACCTGCAGCTGATTTCTATACTCAATGTAACTGCAATAAATGTTTTCATAGTCGGGAAAATGACCCATGGCCTCCTGGCCAAATATGCCTACATACTCCTCATACAATGTCTTCTCAAAATCCTGACACCCTTTTTCGTTTTTTTCGCAGTCAATGTCTACAGACAAAAACCATACTTGCCCAAACTGCTCATATTGAATATGGTAAGGATGAACGCGGCAGACGAATGCCTCCGGAAATTGCCGAAAATTACCTTTTATTTTTCGGCTGCTGCCATCCAAATCCAGACGATCGCAGATTGTCTGATAGGTCTCTTCTGAAAGATACTGCAACAAACTCATTTTACTGATCATATTTTTCTCCTCATCTGACAGCCTGTAGCTTTCCGGGCATTTCCATTTCTCCCGATCTCTTCAGCTGCCCTTATTATATATGCTCTCCGCTTAACATACAAGACAATTTAGAGATCGGGGGCATTCTGCTTTCGCCGCAAAGCCGACTCCTTCTCCTGTTTCAGTAAATATTGTTGGAGCATATGCAGTCTTTCCCGTCAGAATGTGCAGATGCCATCAGGAGCAATCCCAAATACACAGCAATTTTTGCTCAATAACTGCTGCGGCTTCCATAATATACCGCAGATCGCTTTCCGGCAGCTGCGCGTCACATTAGACCTTTTATCAAAACGTCTTTACCCTGGAACGCAAAGCCGTATTTTCGGATTCGCGCACCGGGAATTCCTCTGTTTCTCAAAGCCGACTCATACTGTTTTCTTTCAATCTGATGTAATGCCGCATCCGCTGTATCTTCTAAGGTTATTTCCTCCTGCGAATCGTTGACCTTAAATTCCATAATCACGGCATTATCCGTTTCATTCTTCGGCTCTAACATCACATCATATCTTCCAAAACCACTTTCCCGGTTGGAAGTAATGACATAGCGGTCAGCCAACTCCACAGCCAGTCCCAGCACAAAGCCGTGATAAAACCGTTCCGGCTGCGTCTCCATAGAAGGATTTTTTCCGCTGTCAAAATAACTGAATGTGGCCAAAGCCACCCGATTCATATAAGCGTTCATGGACTTTATATCATCCTGCAAAAGCGCTCGGATAAAGCCGTTATAAACTGTCCCTGTACCGGAGAACCATTTCTTTATCATTTTTCGAAACATGATCTGTACTTCCTTATTTGTCAGCGCCAGTTCGTACAGGTCTGCTCCCGTATACTCATTTAATGCATAACTCTCCACTTTCAGATATCCGCTGGTCAGAAACAGACTCCAAATTGCATTCTCATCCACATCCAGTTGGTCAAAAATAATCTGTTCATCGATCTCTTTGTGTAGATGTTCCCCCTTCAGCAGGTTCTCCATAGAAATCTTTATCTCTGCGCTTCCCTCCCGAATCAGCTTATCCACCAGACCATTACTGCTGGTATTAGCCCAATAGGTGGCAAGTCTTCCAGTTTTCAAATAGTTTATGATAGACCATGGATTATATATATCTTTACATTTTCCAAAGGTAAAACCATCATACCATTTTTTTACTTCCGTGCGCTTATCCTGCATACTATACTCGTCCAGTGCAGCAAATACCTCTTTTTCTGTAAAGCCAAAGCAGTCCGCATACATCTCCGATGTCGATGTCACTACTGTCAAATGATTCAGATCAGAGAAAATAGACTCCTTACTGACTCTTGTAATCCCCGTCATAAGCGCCCGTTCCAAATAGGAATTCGTCTTGAACGTGGAGTTGAACAGTCCCCTTATGAGTTCCACCATTTCCTGCCAGTAGCCATACATCCAAGCCTCCTGAAGAGGTGTGTCATATTCGTCCAGCAGGATAATAACTTTTTTCCCATAGTAGCGATACAGAAATTCGGACAGCGTACCCAGAGAAGAAATAGCAGAATAGTCATCCATATTTGCAGAAATACTTTTTATAAACTCCCTTTCTTTTTCATTTAAGCAATCTACTTTTAAAAGAAATTCATATCGGTTATACAATTTTTCTATCAGATAAAACAAACTTTTTTTTGCCTCAGAAAAAGAAGAAGTTTTTATCCCTGCAAAGCTTAAAAAGATTACCGGCCAGGTGCCTTGAAGATCACGATATTTCCCTTCCTTCCATATGGATAATCCTTCAAAAACCTTTCCTTTCCCTGCATATTCCACAGAGAGAAATCTCTCCAACATATTCATATTCAGAGTTTTCCCGAATCTGCGTGGACGGGTGATCAGCGTCACATCATCTCTGTTTTCCCACCACTGCCTGATAAAATCTGTTTTATCAATGTAAAAACTATTCTCCATTATTAACTTCTCAAAATTTTGAATACCAATCCCAACGGTCCTTGCCATGATAATTGCCCCCATGCACTGCTCATAAGAGATTCTTTCGATAGCCTACAGTTCATATACTAACTATACATGCCCCTATTATATATGCTTTCCACATAACATACAAGACAATCATCAAAACCCTTTTGAACCTTCGATGCTAATCCTGTACGTAAAATTCCATCACATGATAGCAGTGAAGGAATTCTGTATCAGCATTCTCAAAATCTTCGGAAAACGTGTTTAAGCTGCCTGTCAGATTTACAGCCAAACCGGTAAATGTCAAATACGCATCATAACATTCTGACAACAATTCATGGGCGGATTTATGCTCTTCAGGTGGATTTTCCAGTTTTTCTTGCCCTATCTGAAATCTGCCCTCTGCAATTGGGGCATTCTATGGTAGCCATATTGCATACCTCCATAGTATATTTTCACGCATATTGCTGTCGTTCAAAAACTTTTTTCGCGGATTTTGCCATACCAGTCATTTACTTGCTGGATCAGACGATTTATCTCTTTTTTACTTGAATATCCATTTACGTGAATAACATTGGTAATCAATCCATCGCGTATCCCCCCCGTCTCTATAAAGTATTATATTACCATTTTCATAAAAACGGGCTTCTTTCATTATACTGTTTATCGTACTATCTACACAGGATTTTACATATTCTTCTTCATCCCTTATCTTGTGCAATACTCCTGCTGCATCTCGAAACTGATTCAAATCTTTATAATATTCGGTGTAGTATTTTGTTGAACTACTTTTCAATTCTACCAATTTCTTATACACATCCTGATTATGCTTTAATGATACTTTCAATACTTTTTCCAGGTACGGACTGTTTTTCTCTATAAGGCAGTCTATCAGATTCATCATATATGGAAATACAAAGATATTTACCGTTCCACAACTATCCTTTATCTCAAATTCTTCTGTAAAATAATTCAATATCTCCTCTCCGGACTTTGCAACCTGCTTAACCATATCCTCATTGTAATAGCTGTCACAGTCTGCAGAACGATACGCTAAATAGGATACCTCGTATAATGATGGAATTTCTCTGGCTCGAAGTTGACGCAACATCTCGACTTCACCGTGTTCCAGTGCCAAACAAATCATTCGCATTCTCATATCAACACTTCCTGACAGCTTATACTGCAAAGTATCCAGTTCAAGAGATCGTCTACTCCCATTACCCCTATTATCTCCAGAATAGAAAACCTGCCAGCATGATATATTTCTCTCCTCCCACTGCCTGCGCTCAATACTTGTACCGCCTCCAAAAGTCAGCATCCATCGCTCGCTTGCATTGTATTGAGAATCTGCGACATGAATGGCTACGGGATCATCTACGAACCAGATATACTTTTTTTCTATCAAATACTTTAAAAAATCAAAATTTTTAAACTCTATCGCATAATCGATAACTGATTTCCCATATTCATCAAGATTCAGAATCAGCTTGTCCTCCCTGTGGACATACTCTTCCCAAAGCTTTTCATCCTTTGAAAAAGCTATGTTGTAGTTTGTCAAATGATTTCCTGTCGGTGCGGAACACTCTCCTGCACTTATAATATCCTCACAGGTTACGCCCAGAAGAGTCGTAAATATAGGGAAATCCTCCAGCTGAACCGCTCTCTTTCCTTGAACAATCTGAGAAATCCTGTTAGTCATCCTCTTGATTTGCACATCATCCGGCACGGCATTATCATACGCCTTGAGGCACGCTATACAAAACTGCCGCTGAGAACTGAATCTCTCACGGATTAGCCTTGACAGATATTTCCCTATTTCCGCATTTGTTTTGGTCTTATACATTTTATCCACTTCCTTTCTGTTAATCATTTTACAATACCGGCCCTCCGGTGCCCATCCCCCTATGTGCATATGCAAAACCCATATGAAGTCTCTGCAAAAATTGCAATATACACATTTTGCATACATCTCATTTTTTAGTTATCAATATGAAACCAACTTATTTATTCCATTTTACAAAACATTTTCGTTAAATACAATGCCACAGATAAAAAGAGGATAGAACCCGTTAAGCTACCTTATAACTCAACTGACTCTATCCCTTTCTGGACATTATTTACTTTCGCCCTCACCCCTGCTCAAACTTCTCCCGTAGTTTCCCCAGCGCCTTCTTCTCGATGCGGCTCACATAACTCCGTGAGATCCCCAGCCTCTCACCGATCTCACTCTGGGTCAGCTCCCTGTTCCCCCACAGTCCATACCGCAGTAATAGAATTTCCCGCTCCCTTTCTGTGAGTTCCTGCCGCATCAGCGTCATAAGCCTTTGGACATTCCCCCGATATTCCAGGGCCTCCACCACATCCTGCTGCTCCTGTTCAATCACGTCCATCAGGTGAATCTCGTTCCCCTCTTTGTCCTGTCCGATGGGTTCGAAAAGGGATACCTCCCTGGAAGTCTTTTTTTTGCTGCGCAGCAGCATCAAAAGTTCATTGTCAATACATCTGCAGGCATAAGTGGCCAGCCTGCCCTTGCCTGCATCAAAAGTATCTATGGCCTTGATCAGGCCGATACAGCCGATAGAGATCATATCTTCCATATCTTCATCCACGTTCTGGTATTTTTTGGCCACATGAGCCACCAGGCGCAGATTGCGCTCTATTAAGGTGTCCTTGGCTGCCCGGGCCTGGTCGGCATCTCCTTCCCTGAGCAGGCGGACATAGTGAGCTTCTTCTCCAGAGGTTAAGGGCTTTTGAAAGGTCTTCAATCGTAGCCTCCACAGGATACTCTTACCTCTAGTCTATGTGATTAGGACATTTTGCGTGCCTTTCCTACTTTTTAAATGGATGGCCCGGATTCCAAAGGCTTCGGTTCCAGAAAATCCGCCATTACATAATTGGCCAGGTCCAGCCCTTTTGGGGTCAGGCATAAGGTTCTGCCCGCCTCCCCCTCCCGGTAAACCAGCAGTCCCCGGGCCACATGTTTCCTGATTACATCCCCATAAATCTGTTCCAGCCCACAGTGGAATATCTCATAAAATCTCTCCGCCTCGATGCCCGCCGTCAGCCGAAGGCCCAGAAACATATATTCCTCCATCTGCTCCGCCACGCTCAGACGCTGTTCCAGCTCCCGCTGCCCCAGAGGATCCCCCAGATACGCCTGCAAATCCGCTCCGTTTTGAAACCTTATGTTTTCCACCAGAGAAGCTGCCCCAACGCCAAAGCCCAGATAGTTTTCCCGGGTCCAATACCCCAGATTATGGCGGCACTCACAACCCTCTTTTGCATAGTTGGAGATCTCGTAGCGCCCATAGCCATACGCCCGCAAAACCTGCTCTGTCAGCCCATACAAAGCCCGCTCCGTCTCCTCGTCCGGCAGTTCCAGACTTCCGGCCTCAAACCGTCTGGCAAAATCCGTTCCCTCCTCCAGAATCAAACTGTAGGCGGAGATATGTTCCGGGGCAGGCACAAGCTGCGCCACCCTTCTCAAGGTGGCCTGGTAAGAGGCGGAAGTCTGCCCTGGCAAACCACTCATCAGATCCACATTGATATGGGAAAAGCCTGCTGCCACCGCCCCCTCATAGGCTTCCAGAAACTGCCCCCAGGTGTGGACCCTTCCCAAAGTCTTCAATTCCCCGTCCCAGGAGGATTGCAGTCCCAGGCTCAGACGGTTGACCCCCGCCTTATAATACCCTGTCAGCGATTTGCGATCCACCGTACCCGGGTTGGCCTCCAGAGTGGTTTCCGCCCCGGGCAGCACCCGATAACAGCGCCGTAAAGTCTCCAGAATCCGCCCGATCCCCTCCGGCCCCAGCAAACTGGGAGTACCCCCGCCAATAAAGACAGTGACCACCTGGAAATCCTCATATGCCTGCGCCCGGCCCTCCATTTCCCGCTCCAGAGCCTCTATATATTTTACCTGCGTATCCTGTCCTGCAGGAGCGGACAAAAAGTCACAATACCCGCATTTGCGCACGCAGAAAGGAATATGAATGTATATTTCTATATTTTTCACTCAGCCTCACTCACCTACTTAAGTTTTGCCTGTCCTCTGCAAATCATCTCCCTCTGACACCGCTATCTGCATACTGTCATTTCCGATCATCCAGCTTCAGCACGCTCATAAAGGCTTTCTGGGGGATCTCTACGCTGCCGATCTGGCGCATGCGCTTCTTTCCCTCCTTCTGCTTCTCCAGCAGCTTCTTCTTTCGGGTGATATCGCCGCCGTAGCACTTGGCCAGCACGTCCTTGCGCATAGCCTTGACTGTCTCTCTGGCGATGATTTTGCCTCCCACTGCCGCCTGGATGGGGATTTCAAACAGATGCCGGGGAATCTCGTCTTTCAGCTTTTCGCACATCTTCCTGCCCCGCTCGTAGGCAGAATCCGCATGGACGATGAAGGACAGCGCGTCCACTTCCTCCCGGTTGATCAGGATGTCCAGCTTCACCAGACTGGACTGCTCGTACCCCTTTAAGTCATAATCAAAGGAGGCATACCCCCGGGAGCGGGACTTCAGCGCGTCAAAAAAGTCATAGATGATTTCATTCAAAGGCAGTTCATATTTCAGCAGCGCCCTGGCGCCCTCAATATACTCCATGCCCAGATACCGCCCCCGCCTCTCCTGACAGAGTTCCATAATGGAGCCGATAAACTCGCTGGTCACCATAATTTCTGCATTGACGATGGGCTCTTCCATATATTCAATCTCGGAGGGATCCGGCAGATTGGAGGGATTGGTCAGTTCGATGACTTCCCCATTGGTCCGATGCACTTTATAAATAACCCCCGGCGCAGTGGTAACCAGATCCAAATTATACTCCCGCTCCAGCCGCTCCTGTATAATCTCCAGATGTAAAAGCCCCAGAAATCCGCAGCGGAACCCAAAGCCCAAGGCCACGGAAGTCTCCGGCTCATAATTCAGAGACGCATCATTTAACTGCAATTTCTCCAAAGCGTCCCTCAGATCGGGATATTTGGCACCGTCCGCCGGATACATACCGCAGTACACCATGGACTGCACCTTCTTATAACCGGGCAGCGGTTCCCCGCAGGGGTTGTTGTCATCCGTCACCGTATCCCCCACTGCCGTATCCTTCAGGTTCTTGATAGAGGCGGTGATGTAGCCCACCATACCCGCACTCAGTTCTTCGCAGGGAAGGAACTGGCCCGCGCCGAAATACCCCACCTCCACCACTTCCTGCCTGGCCCCGGTGGCCATCATGCGGATTACAGTACCCTTTTTCACCCTGCCTTCCATGATGCGGCAAAAAATAATAACCCCTTTATATGGGTCGTACACCGAGTCAAAGATCAGTGCCTGCAGCGGATTCTCCGGGCTGCCGCCGGGAGCCGGGATTCTGTGAACGATCTGTTCCAGTACTTCCTCAATGCCGATGCCGTTCTTGGCGGAGATCAGAGGCGCGTCCTGGGCCTCCAGACCGATCACATCCTCAATCTCCTCGATCACCCGCTGAGGTTCCGCACTGGGCAGGTCAATCTTGTTGATCACCGGAAATACATCCAGGTCATGGTCCAGGGCCAGATACACATTGGCCAGAGTCTGGGCCTCAATGCCCTGGGCGGCGTCCACCACCAGAATAGCCCCGTCGCAGGCCGCCAGGGAACGGCTGACCTCATAATTGAAATCCACATGTCCCGGAGTGTCGATCAGGTTAAAGACATACTCCTCCCCATCCCGGGCTTTATAGATGGTGCGTACAGTCTGGGCCTTGATGGTGATACCCCGCTCCCGCTCCAGTTCCATATTGTCCAGCACCTGGGCCTGCATCTCCCGGCTGGTCAAAAGCCCGGTGCTCTCAATGATCCGATCCGCCAACGTGGATTTGCCATGGTCAATATGGGCCACAATGCAAAAGTTGCGTATTCTGCTCTGCTCTATAGAACTCATCCGTATTTCCTCTCCGTCTGTGCCTTTTATTGTTCCATTTTATTACATATGCCTTATTTTAACAGAAACAGGCCGTCTATGCAAGTTGATAGTATTCCTTTCTATCCCTGCTTTCTATCCCTGCGCCTCCAAAGGAGCGGCCTCCTCCCCGGACAACACCAGATCCAGCAGATGGGCGATGGGATCGCAGGCATTCATGGCCTCCTCCAGGGTATTGTTCTGGGCCCCCAGTTCAATCAACAAAGTGCGGGGACGCAAATGCATATTATAACGGTAACCATTTATGTAATTCTTCCGGGTCAGTCCCGGGTAATACTCTTCCGCCTTCAGCTTCATCTGAAAGGAAAACGCCAGATTGTCCGGCAAGTTGTCGTTTTGCAGATAACTGATGCTGCCGGTCCTGCGGGTCCAGCTGATGCCGTTGAAAAACATGAACCGGGCAGTGGGTCTGCCGTCCAGGTCCATGACCAGGCGGGTGTTCTCATCCGCCACCGCGTCCCGGTGCAGATCAATAACCACCTGAATCTGAGGATTCTCCTCCAGCAGCCGGGTAATCTCCGGCAGGGAACGGGAATAAGCATCGTCACGCCCCGGCACATCATAGGTTCCCTCGTGATGCAGCACCTGATACCCATATTGCTCCTCCAGAATATCCGCCAGATGCTGCCCCACACCCATAATGGTGGTACTCTCGTCCCCGGGTACGGAATCCGCAAATCCCTCCTGAGAATGGGTGTGGTAAATCAGAATCTGGGGTCCCGCACTCTCCTTGTCGATGGTCATGTCCCGGCCGGTCAGCGCATCCACATCCAGCAGGTCCCGGCCAATGTTGGTGACGCTGTCCACAATATAAAATCCGTTGCGAAGCGTCTCATAATCCTGCAATGCCGTCAGATCCACGACCTGCTGCCGAATATGAGGAATAAATTCTGTGAAGGCCCCTCCGTCTGTCCGACTCTCCGGATCCACGGCCTCCGAGACCGCCGCTTCCTCCTCCGGGGAAGGTTCCCGGACATCCAAGCCGTTTTCCGCCAGCAGACTCTCCAGATCCAATACCACCACGCCCTCCTCCTGTGTGCTCCCCTGGTTTTCCATCCGCATCAGTTCCTCCAGGGACAATTCCGTTTCCTCCTGCCCTGTGACGGCCTCCTGATTCTCCTGCCGCACTGCCACCTGTCCGGACTGGGTCTGGTAGATGTAGCCCGGCATCCAATCCCCAAGACTCTCCTCCCGGAGGATCAGGCCTTCCCGGTCCTCCCGGCCTTCCGACTGCCCTGCCAACACCGGCATCAGTTCCCGGATCCCCTGGTCCCGCCCCGCCTCCAGCAGGCTGGAAAACAGACCGTCCTCTTCCGTTTTCCCCCGCCCGCCCACAAGGGCCTGCCAGATCAGCAGCAGGATGCCGCATATCACTATGACGGGAATTATTTTATTGCTTTTCCTGCGTTTGACAGGCCTCACCCGCTTTCCCGGTTCATCCCTACTACTATATGCGTACCCGGCCCGGGACATTCCAGTATGGGACTCCGGGCAGGAAGCCTTACTGACATTCCAAAGCTATGTTGATGCCCTCCGAAACGGTGTAGCTGACCCGTTTTACCACTGCGTCAATATCCTTGCCCGTCATATACATATTGTTCAGTTCCGCAAAGGCGGTGCGGTGGTTCCCCATATACTTTACCCGGTCAAAATCCTTCTCCGCCTCCATAATCCGTTCCAGCGCATCCCCCACAATGGTGGCAGCGTCCACCACCGTGGGCACGCCGATGGCGATCACAGGCACCCCCAGACTTTCCCTGGTCAGGGCATTGCGGTGATTCCCCACCCCTGAGCCGGGCTGTATACCCGTGTTGGTAATCTGGATGGTGCGGTTCAGACGCCGGGTGCTGCGGGCTGCCAGCGCGTCGATCACGATCAGCAGGTCCGGCTGTGTCTCCGTCACCACCCCCTTGATGATCTCCGCCGTCTCCATGCCGGTTTTGGCCATCACCCCCGGCTCGATGCTGCTGATCAGGTTCATGCGTTTTTTGTTATAAGCCGCGGAGCCGTAAGCCTTCACAATATGCCTGGTAATAAACAGATTGTCCACCACCTGGGGCCCCAGGGCATCGGCCGTGACCTCCCGGTTGCCCAGTCCCACCACCAGAACGGACAATTCCTCTTTCTCCTGCTCCATCATCTGCACCAGTTCCCGGGACAGACACTCCGAGATTTCCCGGTGATAGTCCTCATCCGGCTCCAGCATGGTGGGAGCCTCTATGGTAATGTAAGTGCCCATGGGCTTTCCCATGGCCTTAGCCCCGTTTTTAGTGTCAATCACCACCTTGGTGACCTTGATATCCTCCTGTTCCTGACAGTATTCCTCCACCCGAACACCCCGCAATTCACTGTCGGCCTCCGAAATGCTCTCCCTGGCTTCCAAGGCCAGATCCGTCCTTACCTGAAACCCACTCATATGCATTCTCCTTATTCCTTAAATGATCGGTCACACAATGGTCCGCCACATCGTCTGTGTACGGCGGCTCCCACATCCATTGCGCATTCCATCGAAATAGTAACAGTTTTTGCGTTTTTTTGGGTTTTATGTATTGACAAATTGCCATTCTTTTACTAAAATACAGGAGTATGTTTACCTTAGTCCTCCGTGTCTGACTAAGATAAACCGGTCGATAATAACATATTTGGATCGTAATTGGAGGTGTAATTTTGGCAAATATTAAATCCGCGAAGAAGAGAATTCTGGTAAACCGCACCAAGGCTGAGAGAAACAAGTCTATCAAGTCCGGCACCAAGACTGCTATGAAGAAGGTGTACGCCGCTATCGAGGCAGGGGACAAGTCCGCTGCAGAAGCCGAGTTGAAGGCAGCGACCAAGACCATCGAGATGGCTGCTTCCAAGGGCATTTATCACAAGAACAATGCCGCCAGGAAGGTGTCCCATCTGAGCAAAGCCGTAAACCAGATGGCATAAATCAAACAAAAGAAGAAGCATCCATACCGTCATGTGGATGCTTCTTTTTTTGTGCTTTTGCAATTTAATCGGGAAACCTTCTCTGTCTGGCAGCCCCTTATCTACGGTGGCTGCCGCCCCCATGAGTATGACCGCCGCTGCTCACATGAGCGCCGCCGCGTCCACCGCCTCCTCCTCCGCTACCTGAGCCGGAACTGGTCTCAATCCGCCTCCGACTCACCTCTTTGCGGATGAAATCATCTCTCTGCAGATTCATTACCGGTTTACCGCCGGCAATATAAGTAGTAGCCGTAGTGGTCTTTTTTCCCTCCTTGCTGCGCAGATTCATACCCACAAATACCCCCGCAACAATAGTGGGAAGCACCAGCGCCAGCTTCAGAAGCCCGGAAGCGATTTCTGTACCGCCGTTGCTGCTCATTCTGTCTGTGATATAATTGATGCAGTCTCTGTACGCTCTGTAAGGATCACTCTCGATATAATTATCCACACAAGTCAGGGCCTGATCAATCTCATAGTCACCAAATATATCAAAAGACCTGCCGCTGGTGGACAGATGCGTACCTGACTGTCCCTCATACCAGTTGTCCAATATCAGCACGCCGTCCCCATAGGGGGCATTATATCCGTACATATTGTTATCATAGAAATCATCCGCTATGTCCTGCATATTCAGTTCCCAGTCCTCATAGCGGTAATTATATGCCTCCCTGGCTTCACTTCCCTCCACCGGCTGACGCATGGTCACCAGAATCAGGTCACAGCCAATCTCTTCCTCACTCTTCTTGATCAGTTCCCGCAGTTGCTCCTCTTCCCCTTCCGTCAGTACATCCGCATAGTCAAAGACCCGCTCCTTCGGGGCCTGATGATTGCCACGCCCTTCCGACGGGCGCGACATCAGCTTTACCGCAACTACCGGCACCGCCATCACCAGCAGTACACCCACTATGATAAACCAGATACGAAAAAAATGAATATATTGCCTTTTGGCTTCCTTCTTTATATCATTCTCCATCTCAAACGCCCTCCTATGCTGAATAAGTGTTCAACAGGGTAAAAATTCCGGTCAGGGCATATGCGGACAAAACGCCCAGCAGGACTAAAATGGCAGTCAGACAGGCCCACAATGTTGCTCCATAGGCCCAGACCTTGGCCTTGGATACGGGCGTGGTCCCGATAATCTTGCCGGTCTGCCCATTCACATAAAAAGGATATTCTTTATCCTTATAGGTATAGCGGTACACCCATACCGGCAAAAGATCAAACTCCGTGCCGGGAGGCGGGGCCGTTATGCTCCGATTCACAGGTGTCACAAAAGAATATCCGCCGATGCTCTTTTGCAGCATGGCCGAAGCGCTGCTCTCCATCTTGGCGTGGGCGCGGCTCTCTATCATTTCCGCTGCCATATTGTACTTCTCTCCCATAAAACCGGACATATACTCCGGTCGGAAAGCAACCAGCTCCCCATAATTGTAAGGCTCCAAAAGGTCCATGATGCCGTCCGGCATCTTCACAGAGGCATCCGCCGGAATCCCCTGAAACTCTATGCCCATGTCCCGCACCACATTATAGTAAGAACGCTCGGTATATTGCATGTCATCCGTGATCCAGCTGCGGCTCTTGATGCCTTCTCCCTGGAACTGACAGCGGGTATGATAGTCATACATCCAAAAAGGGACGTATTCCCCTGACATGGTGTTCAGCCGCACCTCCGACAAAAAATCCGTGGGCGCGAAAGTACACTTCTTGAATTTGTCCCGCAGCAGTCCCTTCACGCTCTCCTTGCCCAATTTGAACGGAATAATCCTGCCGGGGGTGTAGGCCCCCTCTATTCTCTCGTCCAAAATTATGTAATGGTCACAGTAGGGGCATTGCATGGCCGAGGTATGTTCGGTATAAGCTGTCTCGCCGCCGCAGTTGGGACATACTTGCATACGGGCATGCTCATATTGCCGTTCTTCACTTTTCTCACTGTCACAAAACGGACAGTACATCATCTTCTTCTCAGGACTGTAGACCGAATTGCCTCCACAGTTCTTGCATTTGAATATCATGATTTATTTTTTCCTCCCGTTCAGTTTGCAGATTCACATTCTGTTATATTGTATCAAAAAACTCTCTTTTCCGCAATGCACAAATCAGGCGCGCCTGATGCCTGCATAGACTTGCAAGGACTGCAAAAAACGACTATCAGCGGCGCTAAATCTTCCGTAGAATATGCCGATATTTTTATCAGCGTAAGCATTTTGGCCACGGATGGCACAGAGCAGTTTCAGTGCCGTCCGTGGCTTATTTTCAGGAGGAAGACGATATGAGAATCCATACAGAGCAGACAGGTATGACAAAGAGCGCTCCCGCCGCAGGCTTTCGGACGGGACGATTTACCCAGGGCCTCCGGGCGGACAATTCAGGCTGGCTGGAATCCTGCGGCAGCCTGTTTCAGAAGCAGCCCCTGGACGAGGAACAGACGGATCATATCTCCGGCGGGACAGGCCATGAAAAAACAGGTGACAGAAGCGACGTCCACAAAATCTATGAAGCCGCCCTCCAGGGCAGCAAGACGCCCATTACCAGCCTCAAAACCGCTCCAAAAGTTCCCTATGGCTATCTGGCCAAGGACGGGGTAATCACCTACAATGGAGTGGCGTTTATCTGTGATGAAAAAACAAACAGCATTTGCCTGGGAGATGTGTCAGATCCTAAAAAGACCATCAACATCCCCCTTTCCGGCGGCGGGCACCTGAAAGTAAACAGGGGAGAGATCGGCCAGCTATCCAAGGCCATCGGCATGTTTTCCCCAGAGGATGTGAATCGGATCCTGCGGGCCATTCACCTGGATACCAAGCTGCAATCCGTCCAAAAAGAAATGGAGGACCTGGAAGACAGCGTGGGGGAAGAGATTACCTCCGGCAATGAAAATGCCGGGACGGACGAGAATACGGAGAAACAAAAAGAAGCTATATAGCCTCTTAAACTGGCAGGGCGCCCCACAACGCTGCGGAACGCCCTGCCTACTAATCACTATGTTCATTCATATATGTCTGCACGCGGTTTTGAATAATCTCCGCCGTTTTCCACACATCTCTGCCGCCGGAAAAACAGTATTCCGCCTCCTCCTTAATAATCTCCAATATCTCTCCCGTGTCCTCTGAGCAATAGCCGCAACCGTTCATCAGCGCCAGATACTCCTCTTCCCAGCTGCTGCCATCCTTCTTTGTTTCCAGAACGGAGAATACACCGTCTCCCATGTCATACTGCAATTTGGGGCCCTGTCCGGTATCGTTGTACACGGTATAACGGGAAATCAGATCGTTCCGAACGGGATGGTCACTGTCCCGCTGCTGCTCCGGATCAAAGAGCGACAGCAGATATTCCTGCACAATCTCCCGGTTCGGACTATCCTTGCTCACCACCAGATAGTAATCACCATTCCAGTAATTTCCGGCCCCTTCCTGTGTGGGAAAGCCCACAGGATGATACTGTTCCCCATACTGAGCCATTAATTGGGTGAAATAGGGATAAGAGACCAGCGTGACAAAAAAGCCCGCTGCTTTTCCCTCCTCCAAAGGGTTCTCCTCCCATCTGCCGGAACCGCGATAATCCTGCATATGCTCCAGAATCCGTATAAACAGCGGATCTGTAAAATTACATGTCCCCTTTTCCAAATCCAGAAAGGGAGAACGGGCCAGATCCCGCAGAAATGTTTGATACAAATATCCTGTCCCATAATTGTAACCCGGAGAGACCAGAAGATATTCCAGCCCCGGCTGGCTGTCCCATAAATCCAATGCCTCCTCATAGGTCCAACTGTCCCCTGTCCACAATTCATTGGATACCATGGCAACGGTGGCAGCGGCCTGGGGCGCCAGACCAATCTGCCTGCCCTCAATCACACCGCTTTCCAGTACGCCGGGGAAAATACAATTCTCAAGTTCCGAAGGCAGAACCCCTGTCAAATCCGCAAGAGCGCCTTTTTTATACAGCATCCTCATATCCGCTGCAGATACCAGATAGAGATCCGCCGACTCTCCGGAGGTGAGTTCCAGTAATGCGCGTTCCCGAAATTCGTTCTGTATGCGGGTAATTTCCTCCGCTGCCGTAATGCCCTCTATTTCCGGCTTATCCACAAGCAGAACAGAATTTTCCTGTTGCCTGGAAAATTGCGCAGCACAGTCCAAAACATAATCGCAATAAGACATTGTGCTTACCAGGCGTAGCATGACTTTAGAGGACGCCTGTTCGGTATCCAACAGATAAATACATGTATTACCTCCGGCATGACTGAGCAAAAGCGGCTTCCCGCCAGCGCCGACGGATATCCGCATCAGCGCTGGATTGGCGCTCAACCCCATGGCTTCACCGTCCATGCAGTACGCTACTTCTCCTGTGCCCAGTTTCCAGCGGTACAGTTTTGTATCCGTGTCCAGATAATACAAAAAGCCCTCTTCCGACAAGACCTTTGGCGTAAAAGGCGGAAGTTTCACACTGGCTAAGGTCTTGATCCCCGATGTGAGATCATAGCCCACCAGATGTAACAACTCCTCCCCTGGATCATACCACTCGAAAACAGGGGCGCCATTGGGATCTTTCATGGAAAACTGTACCTCGCTCCCCCCGGTCTCCACATGCGCCTGTACCGCTCCGTCCTCTCCAAGTACCAGAATCTCTCCCAGCCTGCCATCCGATATCAAATAATAATTCCCCTGGGCATCCGTATAAATCTTGTCAAAGACATATCCTTCCTGACCTAAAATTCCGTTCTCCGCCATGGCCGGATACAGATCCGTCATGCGCTGGACTTCTCCGTCTGCGGATATGTGGATAGCCACATACTTTTCAAGCTGCTCATCCTGTTTCACCTGAACAAAGAGAACACACTCCTCTTCATTTACGATATCAAATGCCACCACATTTTTGTAGAGGCCGACAGCGCCAGGGAGATCGGGAAGTTGAAATTCCTGATGCCTGATCTCCTCTGCTCCTTCTTCATAATGATTCAGGCAATAGGACAGCTGAACGCTTCCCCCATCCTGAAGTGTCATGCCCAAACAGTCCAAGGCATAGATATGCTTTCCCCATACACTGTAAAAAGTGTTTTGTTTCTCATAGAGACTATAGGCCGTATCTGTCTCCAGATCATCAATATATTGTCTCAAATACAATGTATAAGCCAAGCCTTCCTTTAGATCCGCATTCCATATTTCGTCTTGCCAGTCAAATGCCTCAGACTGGGGTTCCTGGACAAAAGAAGAATCCACGGAAGTTCTCTCTTCCGTCCCCGCCTGTCCGCAGGCTGTCAACAGCAGAACCATAACGAGCAGAGCAGCCCTTTTCAAATCCCATCTCTCCTTCCAATTCAAGCTGTGCGTCCCGTGTCACACTATTTATGATCCGGCTCGCTATGTAACTCCGTCTCACCGGTTTTAAAAGACTGCAGAACTGCATGGCAGGAATTACACTCCTCCCGGGTATAGACATAGTAAACCGTTACGTTACAGCCCTTAACCCCCTGAGATGTGTTATAACTATGGCTATACCCATGACTAAATCGGGTTCCGTCCGGCAGGAACGTGGTATGATCATGAGAGCATCCTGCTGCCGGCGTCATACCTGTCAGCAATGTACCAATCAATCCAATCAACATGAAACCTTTCATAAGAAATACCTCCTGTTTTTTAAATTTTTAATATTCCATATGCTTCCATGCATTCTCAATCAAAAAAGGAATGCATGTTTCTAATCTATTATACCATATCCATAGTTTTTTTCAAGGCGTTATGTAATATTAATTTTACTTCATGTTAAATGTATTTATCTGGATTGTTTTATAATATTGTTTGTTTATTCTATAATGTGGATTTTTATAATCAAATAGTCTACACCTCCCAGAGCCATAAAAAAGGAACCGGATACAGGAGTATGTATCCTGCATCCGATTCCTCATATTATGAACTTTACTGCCTATTTATAATTCACAATCGCGCCAAAATCCGGCTTCAGGGACGCACCGCCCACCAGGCCGCCGTCAATATCCGGCTGCGCAAACAACTCGGGAGCGCTGGAGGCAGACACGGAGCCGCCGTACTGAATCCGAATGGCCTCCGCCGTGGCCTGATCATAGATCTCGGCTATGCAGTCACGGATGGCTTTGCACACCTCCTGCGCCTGCTCGGTGGTAGCCACCTTGCCTGTGCCGATGGCCCAGATGGGCTCATAGGCAATTACGGCGGAAGCAGCCTGCTCCGCAGTCACGTTCAGGAACGCGATCTTGATCTGCTGACGGATCCAGTCAATGGTGATCCCCTGCTCTCTCTGGGTCAGGGACTCACCGCAGCAGATAATAGGGGTGATACCATGTTCAAAGGCTTTCAGCACCTTTCTGTTCACGGTCTCATCCGTCTCCGCAAAGTACTCTCTTCTCTCAGAATGGCCTATGATCACATACTTCACGCCCACATCCGTCAACATATCAGGAGCGATTTCGCCCGTGAACGCGCCCTTCTCCTCATAGTACATATTTTCCGCACCGATCTGGATATTTGTACCCTTGGCCGCTTCCATGGCGGGGATAATATCAATGGCGGGCACACAGAATACCACGTCCACCTCGTCATTTACCACCAGGGGTTTCAGGGTATTTACCAGTTCCACTGCCTGGCTGGGCGTCATATTCATCTTCCAGTTGCCGGCAATAATCTTCTTTCTAGCCATACTCTTCTCCTCGATTTCTGTCTATTTTTCCGATACGGGGACTCAGGCCCCGCTGTCACATTTCTATTTGTCGTCAGCAGCCGCCACGCCGGGAAGGGTCTTGCCCTCCAAAAACTCCAGAGAAGCGCCGCCGCCGGTGGAGATATGGCTCATCTTGTCACCGAAGCCCAACTGGTTCACTGCCGCCGCGGAATCACCGCCGCCGATGATGGTGGTAGCATCGGTCTCTGCCAGAGCCTTAGCCACAGCGATGGTGCCTGCCGCCAGAGTGGGATTCTCAAACACGCCCATGGGTCCGTTCCAAACCACTGTCTTAGCAGTCTTTACCGCCTCTGCGTACATGGCTGCGGTCTTGGGTCCGATATCACAGCCCTCTCTGTCCGCAGGCATATTCTCCACATCATATACTTCCACCTCCACAGGAGCGTCAATGGGATTGGGGAACTCGGCGATGGTCACGGAGTCCACGGGAAGCAGCAGCTTTTTGCCCAGCTTCTCGGCCTTTTCCAACATCTCCTTGCAGTAATCCAGCTTCTCATTGTCCACCAGAGATTTGCCGATCTCATAACCCTGGGCCTTCAGGAATGTGTAGGCCATGCCGCCGCCGATAATCAGCGTATCACATTTCTCCAGCAGGTTGGAGATTACATTCAGTTTATCCGCAACCTTGGCACCGCCCAGAATCGCCACAAAGGGCCTTACCGGATTCTCCACCGCGTTGCCCAGGAAATTGATCTCCTTCTGCATCAGATAGCCCACCACATTGGAGCCGCCCTTGGCGGTAATACACTTGGTCACACCCTCCACAGAAGCATGGGCCCTGTGGGAAGAACCAAAGGCGTCACACACATAATCATCCGCCAGATCAGCCAGTTCCTGAGAGAACTGCTCGCCGTTCTTGGTCTCCTCCTTGCCGCGGAAACGGGTATTCTGCAGCAGAACCACATCCCCTTCCTTCATGGCTTCCACAGCGGCGGTGGCTGCCTCGCCGGTCACATTGTAGTCCGCTACGAACACCACTTCCTTGCCCAGCTTCTCGGACAGTCTCTTGGCCACAGGAGCCAGGGACTCCTTCTCATTGGGGCCTTCCTTCACCTTGCCCAGATGGGAGCAGAGAATTACCCTGCCGCCGTCGCCAATCAGCTTCTGAATCGTAGGCAGTGCCGCCACGATACGGGTTTCGTCGGTGATCTCTCCATTCTTCAGAGGCACGTTAAAATCGCATCTAACCAGAACTCTTCTTCCTTTTACGTTGATATCATCAACGGATTTCTTGTTCAAGCCCATTTTATGATCTCCTTACATCTTCATTAATAGTCGCTGTTTATTTAATGCAAAAGCCAAGGGCCCGGTCCAAGGACCGGACCCTTAAAAAGGTCTTATTATATGATACTTAAGCCAACTCGCTGAAGTACTTAATGGTGCGGACCATCTGAGAGGTATAGCTGTTCTCATTGTCATACCAGGACACAACCTGTACCAGAGAGTTACCGTCTTCCATCTTGGAAACCATGGTCTGGGTAGCGTCGAAGATGGAACCATAGGTGCTGCCGATCACATCGGAGGATACGATCTCATCCTCATTGTAAGCAAAGGACTCGGTAGCTGCTGCCTTCATGGCGGCGTTGATGCCTTCCTTGGTAACCTCACCCTTTACAACAGCTACCAGAATCGTGGTGGAGCCGGTAGGGGTGGGAACGCGCTGAGCGGAACCGATCAGCTTGCCGTTCAACTCAGGGATAACCAGGCCGATGGCCTTGGCAGCGCCGGTGGAGTTGGGAACGATATTGCATGCGCCTGCGCGGCTTCTTCTCAGATCACCCTTTCTCTGGGGACCGTCCAGAATCATCTGGTCACCGGTGTAAGCGTGCACGGTGGTCATGATACCGCTCTGGATCGCTGCGAAATCGTTCAGTGCCTTAGCCATGGGAGCCAGGCAGTTGGTGGTGCAGGAAGCTGCGGAGATAACGGTATCCTCAGCCTTCAGGGTGTCATGGTTTACATTGTATACGATGGTAGGAAGGTCATTGCCTGCGGGAGCAGAGATAACAACCTTGCGGGCGCCGGCGGTGATATGCGCGGAAGCCTTGTCCTTGGAGGTGTAGAAACCGGTGCACTCCAGAACCACGTCTACCTTCAGTTCACCCCAGGGGAGCTTGGAAGCGTCCGCCTCTTTGTAGATGGTGATGGTCTTGCCGTTCACGGTGATATTGTCCTCACCGGCCACTACGCTGTCAGCGTACTTATACTTGCCCTGGGAAGAGTCATACTTCAGCAGGTGCGCCAGCATCTTGGGGCTGGTCAGATCGTTGATAGCCACTACCTCGTAGCCCTCTGCGTCGAACATCTGCCTGAAAGCCAGACGACCGATACGGCCAAAACCATTAATTGCTACTCTTACTGCCATTTTAGTTTCCTCCTAAAATTTTATATTGTTTTGACAAGAAACTCCCCAGGCATCCAGCCATCGGATTGTCAAAATTTTGTCAACACTGTTATTTTACCTAATTCCTGTCCAAAATTCAAGATGTAAATCAAAAATAATTGGCAAAACTGGCAATTTTTACAGTTTGTTAATAATTTTATTACATGCCCTTCCGAAGCATTCCGTCATACGCTTCCCAGGAGACATACCTCCCTCCCATACGCTCCAGATGAGGCGTATGAAACTGACAGTCAATGAACAGGAATCCCTTCTCTTCCAGCAATCGGGCCAGGGCGATCAGCGCTGCCTTGGAGCCGTTTTCTTTTTCCGAAAACATACTCTCCCCGAAAAAACACTTCCCGATGGAGACACCGTAGAGCCCCCCTGCCAGCACGCCGTCCTCATAGGCTTCCAGACTCAGGGCATAGCCCTCCCGGTGCAGTCTGCGGTAGGCCTCTTCCATCTCATCCGTGATCCAGGTACCCTCCGCGAATTCCCGCTTGACCCGGCATCGGTGCATGGTGTCCCCGAAGTCCCGGTTAAGTTCCATATGATATTGATGTTTTTGCGCATATTTTTTCATGGAACGGGAGATATGGATTTCCCCGGGAAAAATCAGAAAACGCTCCCTGGGGCACCACCACAATATCTCCTCCCCCGGCTCGTACCAAGGAAAAATGCCATGGGTATACGCCAGCAGCAGACGTTCCACGCACAGATCTCCCCCCACGGCCAGCAGCCCGTCCTCCCGGGCCAACAAGGGATTGGGGAAAGATATTTCCCCGGGATTCAAACGAAATACCGGCAATCTGTCCAACTCCTTTCCGAAGGCTACTGTTTGATGGTAAAGGTTCCGTCCTCACAGGAAAGAAAGCATTTCCCCCCTTCTTTCAAAGAGCCGAACAATATCTCATCCACCAGAAGGGGCTTGATCTCCCCCTGTATCACCCTTTCGATTTCCCGGGCTCCGAATTCCGCGCTTGTGCCTTTTCTTTTGATTCCCGCCCTCGCCTTTTCATCCGCCGACAGTTCTATATTCCTGCGCAGAAGCATCTGTTTCAGTTCCCCCAGCTTCTTGTCCACGATCTGTCCGGCCATCCTGTCGTCCATTCCGTTAAATACCACCGTCCTGGTCAGACGATTGCGAAACTCCGGCTGGAAGATACGTTTCACCTCCTCCAGAATAGCATCTGACTTTACCTGCACCCCACCGAAACCGATGCCGGGTTTTCCCACCCGGCTGGCTCCCGCATTGGATGTCATGATCAAAATAATGTTCCGGAAATCCGCCTTTCTGCCCTGGTTATCCGTCAGCGTGGCATAATCCATTACCTGCAGCAGAATATTGTAGATATCCGGATGTGCCTTCTCGATCTCGTCCAGCAGAAGGACTGCATGCGGATGTTTGCGGATCTCTTCTGTGAGAAGGCCGCCCTCCTCATAGCCCACATAACCGGCGGGCGCGCCCACCAGCTTGGCCACTGCATGTTTCTCCCCGTATTCGCTCATGTCGAAGCGGACCAGGCTGATGCCCAGTTCTCTGGCCAGGCTTTTGGCGATCTCCGTTTTCCCCACCCCGGTAGGCCCCACAAAGAGCAGGCTGGCCAGGGGCTTTCCCTCCTCCAGAAGCCCGGCTTTTGAGAATTTCACCGCATTGACCACCTGGGAGACCGCCTCCTCCTGGCCGAAGATCTGGCCCTGCAGGCGCCCCTCCAGAGCGGCCAGCACTGCCGCCTCGTCCCTTTCCACCGCCTGCCTGGGAATATGGCAGACTTTGGAAAGAAGTTCGTCGATAAGATCCTTTCCCACGGACTGCCCTTCCCCCGCAAGAGGGTGCAGCCGACGGTAGGCTCCCGCCTCGTCCATCAGATCCACGGCCTTATCCGGCAGAAAGCGCTCATTGATATGCTTTGCGCTCATCTCCACCGCGTATTCCAGCGCCCCCTCCTCATAGGTGACGCCGTGGAACCGCTCATAGCCCTCTTTCAAGCCTTCCAGAATACGCACACAGTCCTCCGGGGCCGGTTCCCGGATCTCAATGTTCTGAAACCTCCGCACAAGGCCCTTACTCTTCTCAAAATACTTTTTATATTCCCCGTATGTGGTGGCGCCGATAAACCGAATCTGCCCCCTCTCCAGATAGGGCTTCAGCATGTTGGAAACATCAAAGGCTCCGCCGCCCACCGCCCCCGCACCCACAATATTATGGATTTCGTCCATATAGAGGATGGGTTTCTCCTGGCGGCTGACGCCGTCCATCACCTTCTTAAAGCGCTTCTCGAAATCTCCCCTGTACTGGGTACCCGCCAGCAGGCTTCCCAGATCCAGGGCATATATCTTTGCCCCCCGCAGAGGTTCCGGAACCCTGCCTTCCTCTAAAAGCCTGGCAAGACCATAGGCAATGGCGGTCTTTCCCACCCCCGGTTCCCCTATGTGGAGAGGATTGTTTTTCTCCCTGCGGCAGAGAATCTGCATGGTGCGCTCCAGTTCTTCCTCCCTGCCGATGAGAGGATTGGCTTGCTCCGCCAGATCATTGAGACAGACCACATACCGCTGCCAGCCGGCGCCCTGCCTGCTGCCGCGGGGCCGCTCCTGCCCTTCCCAATCCTCCCCTTCCTCCGGCTCGTCCTGGGGCTGTTCCTGTCCCGCCGCCATGCCATCCTTTTCTTCCCAATGATCCGCACCCGGCTTCCTGTTATTGCCGCGGCTCCCCTCTTCATAAAGAACGGCCATTTCCTGAAGGAGTGTGTTCCGTTCCACTCCCTGGGCCCGCATATAATAGACAGCATAGCTTTCCTCCAGCCCGTATATGGCAAACAGGACATGGGACAGTTCCACCGCCTCTTTCCCACTGTTTTCCGCCAGTTCTCCCACCTTTTCCAGCACGTTCTGCATGTCCAGGGACAGTTCGGGAGCCTTCCCCTCATCCGCCTCCCGGCATTCCATCTGCTCTTCAAGATATGTCCTCAGATGGTAGTCCAATTCCGAAACGCTGCCCCCGCAGTTTTCAAATGCCTGCGCAAACACATCATTCTGGCAGATCACGAACAGCATCAGTTCCGGCACCACATACTCAAAATGCGCGCTTTTAGCCAAAACAACCGTCCGATTGATTATCTCCTCCACTTCTTCCGATACACCCATTTCCATTATCCTCATTTCTCTCAGATTGCTTCCATGGTCATCCGAAAGGGATACCCTTCCTCCCTGGCCCTGGCTGTGGCGTTATGCACTCTGGTAGCGGCGATATCCCGGGGATATACGCCCACTGCTGCCCGGCCGCTCTCATGCACCTTCATCATCAGATGGACGGCCTCTATCTCATCCTTATGGAAAATCTCCCGCAAAAGTTCCACCACAAAATCCATGGGAGTAAAATCGTCGTTATGCATGATGACCTGGTAACGTTTTGGCTCCCTGATCTCAATTTCGGTTCTCTCCCTTGTCTCACCCTGTACAGCCATATTCTTTTTCCTTCCCTGTAATCTCAACTGCAGGCATTCACGCCCATAGCTGTATTATACATCCGAATCGGGCAATAATCAATCTGCAGTAAAAGACTCTGAAAAGTCTGCTCTCATGGCATTCCCTCTTGTTTTTTCATATGGGACATGGTATTATAACAGCTAACTATAGAAAAAGCAACTGATCGAAAGGAGACAGAGCATGTCCATCAAAGCCGATTGCCATTTGCACTCCTCCCACTCCGGGGACTCGGACGCCTCCATGGAAGAAATGATCCAAAAAGGGATTGCCCTGGGACTGACTCACATGTGCTTTACCGAACACAATGATTTCGACTTCCCTGTTTCGGAGGACACGCCCCAGGGTATGTTTGAACTGAACCCGGACGCTTACCTCTATGATCTGATTCGGCTGCGGGAAAAATACGCCGGGCAGATTCGGATTCTTTTCGGCGTGGAACTGGGCCTGCAGCCCCATCTGATGCGGCAAAACGCCATTTTCGCCAAAAACCACGATTATGACTTTATCATCGGTTCCTCCCATGTATGCGGGGGCCAGGATCCCTACTATCCCGCCTTTTATGAGGGACGCAGCCAGGAGGAGGCCTACCGGGAATATTTTCAGTCCGTAATTGAAAATCTGAAAAAATTTGACAATTTTGACGTGTACGGCCATCTGGACTATGTGGTGCGCTACGGACCCGAAAAGGACAGGGGCTATTGTTACGAAACATATAGCGACCTGTTTGACCGAATATTGGAACTGCTGCTGGAGAAGGGAAAGGGGCTTGAACTCAACACCGGGGGAATCTCGGACGGGATGCGGGATGTGCACCCATGCAGGGAAGTACTCCGCCGCTATCGGCAAAAAGGAGGCGAGATCATCACCATCGGTTCCGATGCCCATGATCCCGCCGAGATTGCCGCCCATTTCCACAGAGCCGAGGAGGTGCTGCAGGAATGCGGCTTCCGGTACTATACTGTCTTTGAAAACCGTCAGCCGGAGTTTAAACGCTTTTAGGGCATAACACCACGATCCGGGACGGAGTGGTCTGAGCCGGAATGCTCCTGGTGGAACTGCTGTATACCACCACCAGGTCATTGCCTGCCGGGCTACCCAAAAAGCGCTGATTGTTGGTGGTAGTGATATCCACGCTGCCGTCCAGGTTCAACTGCAGCGTCATATCCTGATTAATCAGGGATCTGTTGTAATAATCCACATCCACCATCTGCCCCGACATCCGGGGCACTGCCACTGCCGCCCTGTACTGGGGCGGATAGATCAGGGGCACCGGCTCGTCTGTGCGGTAATACATGGTCACTTCCATCCCCTCCCGCAGCATCACATAATCCAGCACAAACGCGGTGGGGGATACCAGGAAGTTCACCAGATTCCCGTTCTGGTCCTCCAGGCCAACGAACATCACGCAGCCGTCTGCCCGGCGGTTGCCGATGCGGGTAGGTTCCATGCTCACAATGGTACCCTCCACGCCACGGTAACTTTTTTCTCTCCTTCGGTTTCTGTCAAATTGCATATCCATCCTTGCCTCTTTCCTGCATACCGGGGGACCGGCCCTGGCCGAAACCCGGCTGAAAACCCAGTCCGGCCCTGAACAGGCTCCCCCACATGCCCATGTGATTCTACAGCGCAGCCTTTGCCCATGGCCCGTCCCGGTATGCTTCTTCCCGGCGGCAGGCCATCCCGGGCAAACCGCTGTCTCCTTCATAATATGCCTTGATGCCCGTCCGGTTTCCTGGCGGAAAGCCCTGCTTTCACAATTCCCCGATTCAGGCAAATTACTATTCCCTACCCGGCTTCCCTGCCAGCTCGTCCATCTGCAGACAACCCCGCCGCCGCGGCTTCATCCCTCCAGGATGGTCCCGCCTCCCAGCACATATTCCCCCTCATAAAACACCACCGCCTGACCGGGGGTGGCGGCCCGCACCGGCTGTTCAAAACTGCACAGCACCCGGCCCTCCGGCTGTTTCTCAATCACGCAGGGAGCACCGGCATGGTTGTAGCGGATCTTTGCCACCACTCTCCTGGGACCTGTCAAATCCTCAAGAGCCATATAATTCACATGGTCACAGAGCACCCGCCGGGTAAAGGTGTCCTCGTTTTCCCCGATGACCACCTCATTTGTCTCCGGCCTGATCCGGGTCACAAACACCCGGCGGCCCATGGCCAGATCCAGCCCTCTGCGCTGTCCGATGGTATAATGGCTGATTCCTCTGTGTGTCCCCAGCACCCGGCCGTCCCGGGTGACAAAATTTCCCGGTGGCGATACTCTGTCCGAGGCTTCCCGGTGGATAAAGGCCCCATAGTCATGGTCCGGAATAAAACAGATCTCCTGGCTGTCCGGCTTTTGAGCCACCGAAAGGCCCAATTCCTGTGCAATCTGCCGGATTTCCCCCTTTGCATACGCTCCCACCGGCATCAGCGTGCGGGCAAGCTGATCCTGGGTCAGGCTGTACAGGGCATAAGTCTGGTCCTTCTCCGCTGTCACCGAATTCCTGATGGCATAGCGCCCGTTATCCAGCCTGTCCACCCTGGCATAATGGCCTGTGGCTATATAATCCGCCCCCAATTCCAGGCTGCGCCGCAGCAGGGATTCCCATTTTACATATCGGTTACAGGCGATACAGGGGTTGGGGGTCCTCCCCTGAAGGTATTCCTCCACAAAGTAATCTATCACCTGCTCTTTGAACTCCCGCCGGAAATTCATCACATAATGCGGGATACCCAGAGTCTCTGCCACCCTTCTGGCGTCCTCCACTGCCGACAGGCCGCAGCATCCCCCCTGCCGGGCCTGCTCCGAGGGCTCTTCCTCCTGCCAGACCTGCATGGTGATGCCGATCACCTCATATCCCTGTTGTTGTAACAAATAGGCCGCCACCGAGGAATCCACCCCCCCGGACATGCCCACCACCACTTTCTGCTTCATTCTTCCCTCTGTCTGCAGATCCCAAGTTCGGACCGGACCGAACCTGAAATCCGTCTGTGATATTGCGCCAACCCGACGCAGCCATTATACCATAGCAAGCCGGAAAACACAAATGCCGCCTGCTTCTAATAGGCCGCTTCCTCCTCATGTTCACTGATGTCAGACCTGGGTCTCTCCAGTCCTTCGATGACAATGCCGTTTTTCTCCGCGTAATCCCACAGAGCCGCGTGAATGGCTTCCTCCGCCAGCAGGGAACAATGTACCTTCACCGGCGGAAGGCCGTCCAGGGCCTCCATCACCGCTTTATTGGTGACAAGCATGGCCTCCCGGATGCTTTTTCCCTTGACCAGTTCCGTGGCCATGGAACTGGTGGCCACCGCCGCCCCGCATCCGAAGGTTTTAAATTTCACATCCCGAATGATCCCCTCATCGTCTATCTCCAGATATATTCTCATGATATCACCGCATTTGGCGTTGCCCACGGTCCCCACGCCGCTGGCGTCTTCTATCTCCCCCACATTCCGGGGATTCTGAAAATGATCCATTACTTTATCACTGTACATATCCGTCTCCTTTCAGCCCTTTCCGTCTGTCATGAACTGTGCGCAAAGCCCCGGCCCGCTTTCGGGCTGTCTCTCCCCGGTATTATTCTCAGGGGCGCATTCTTTTTCCGATTTTACAAAATCTTCATACAATGGCGACATGGCCCGCAGCTTCCCTACGATCTCCCCAATAGCCTCCGCCGCCATGTCCATCTCCTCCCTGGTATTCTCCTCCGACAAAGTGAGCCTCAGGGAGCCATGGGACAGCTCATGGGACAGGCCCATGGCCAGCAGCACATGGGAGGGATCCAGCGCCCCGGAGGTGCAGGCCGAGCCGCTGGACGCGCAGATCCCTTTCATATCCAGCATAATCAGCAGGGACTCCCCTTCGATAAACGCGAAGCTAAAATTCACATTGCCGGGCAGCCTTCTGTGAGGATCCCCGTTCAGACGACAATAGGGGACTTTCCCATAAATCTGTTGAATGAGATAATCCCGCAGTTCCGTTTCCTTCCGAATCTTCTCCGGCATAATCCGCATGGCCCGCTCTGCTGCCTTGCCAAAGCCCACAATGGCGGGAATGTTCTCCGTCCCCGCCCGCCGGGACCGCTCCTGGGCGCCGCCGTGGATAAAACTGCGCAGTTTCAGCCCCGAACGTATATAGAGACAGCCCACACCCTTAGGGCCGTTCACCTTGTGGGCGCTGGCACTGAGCATGTCAATATGCAGTTCGTCTACCTGGATGGGCAGCTGCCCAAATGCCTGCACCGCATCCGTATGAAACAGAATCCCCCGTTGGCGGGTCATCTCTCCGATCTCACGGATGGGCTGCAAAGTACCCACCTCATTATTGGCATACATCACCGACAGCAAAATGGTATCCGGCCGAATGGCCGCCTCCAGTTCTTCCAGATTCACAATACCGTTTTCATCCACCCCCACATAAGTCACCTCATAGCCCTGTTTTTCCAGATATTCGCAGGTGTGCAGGACGGCATGGTGTTCAATCCGGGTGGTAATAATATGCCTTCCCTTCTCTTTATAAGCCTCCGCCGCCGCTTTCAGAGCCCAGTTGTCCGCCTCGGAGCCACCGGCGGTAAAATAGATTTCCTCCGGTTTTGCCCCCAGACAGTCCGCCAGAGTCCTCCTAGCCTGGTTCAGGGCTTTTTTGCTGGCCGCGCCCAGCGTATAAATACTGCTGGCATTGCCATAGTACTCACTGAAAAAGGGAAGCATGGCCTCCACCACTTCCGGGGCAGTCTTTGTGGTTGCCGCATTATCCAAATAAATCACAGGCGATTCCTCCTATTTAGAGTTCCGCATATCCCGATGGGTACGCAGCACTGTGAATCATGTCCGACCGCTCTCGCGTTCTGACATGATTCAGCGCACCCTCCGGGATTTGCTGATTGTAGTTCCGCATATCCTACCCGGATCTGCTTAATTCCTAGTAACTTACTAAGATTTAACAGTTCCAATATAGCACTACACAGATCTTCTGTCAACTCCCCGGGACAGATGATTTCAGGCTCCGCATGCCCCGGCGGTTATCCCGGATATGCATAGCAGGCCGAGCCGGGTAATATAATAGGGAAACTGCATTAATATGAGGACCCCTATGTCATCTTCCAAAAAAAAACACTCCCGCGTCAGGCATCCCCTGGTCATGGGAGCCGCCATCCTGACCGTCACCGGGCTGGTGACCCGGATTATCGGATTTTTCTACCGCATCTATCTGTCCCGGCTTTTTGGGGAGGAAGGCATGGGCATCTATCAACTGCTGTCCCCCGTACTGGCCCTGTCCTTTTCTCTGACCGCCGCAGGCTTCCAGACTGCCATCTCCAAATTTGTGGCGGCTCAGGCCGGTCTGGAAGACACTGCTCTTCCCTCCCGGCGGCCCATGATAATGGGGCTGCTGCTGACAGTCCCCCTGTCCCTGGCCTGCACTGCCGGACTCTATGCGGGCAGCGACTACATAGCGGTCAGACTGCTCCTGGAACCCCGCACAGCCCCTATGATCCGCATTTTGGCCCCCTCCATTCCTCTGAGTGCCATCCATGCCTGTGTCAACGGATACTTTTACGGTATCAAAAAGGCGGGGGTCCCCGCAGGCACCCAGCTGCTGGAACAATGCTGCCGGGTGGCCTGCGTCTATCTGGTCTCCGCCGCCATACTGGCCCAGGGCCGTATTCCTTCCATTAATGTGGCAGTACTGGGGCTGACCATCGGCGAAGGCTGTTCCATGCTGGCTGCCCTGTTGGCCGCCTGGATACATTTTTCCCGATATGCCTCCGCGGCAGGGAACGGTACATTATCCCCCCGTTCCCTGACCGCCCCCGGCTATGGACAGCTGCTGGGAATGGTCCTCCCTCTCACCGCCAACCGGATCGTGCTGAACCTGCTGCAGAGCGTGGAGTCCGTATCTATCCCCGCCGGGCTGCGCAGCTATGGCTATGACAATGCCACTGCCCTCAGCGTGTACGGCGTGCTCACGGGCATGGCCTTCCCCATGATCTTTTTTCCCAACGCCCTGACCGGATCCGTGTCCGTCATGCTGTTGCCCATGATCTCCGAATGCTATGCCAGAGGAGATGACCAGGGCATCCGCCGGGCCGTCCTGCGCACGGTAAAATACTGCTTTCTGCTGGGCCTGGCCTGCATGGGCTTTTTCCTGCTCGCAGGCCGGCTCCTGGGGGAGGGACTGTACCGCAGCCCCCTGGCGGGACATTTTATCCGCACCCTGAGCCTGATCTGCCCCTTCCTCTATCTGGACACCACCCTGTCCAGCGTGCTGCAGGGACTGGGGCTGGCAGGACGGCTGTTTCTGATCAATGTGACCTCCCTGCTGGTGCGGCTGCTGTTTATCCTGCTGACAGTGCCCCGCCTGGGCATCCAGGGCTACCTGTACGGACTGCTGGCCAGCCAGATCCTGCAATGCGCCCTTTATCTGGGATGTCTGCGGCGTCAGAGCCTGCGTGGGAAAAAGAGAAATTGATCTGCCGCAGCCCAACTGCACCCGGGTATAAATATTTGCCTCAAAATACTTGCCATACTTTTTACGATAGACTATAATGAGTACTGCCTGGAAAAATCAGCGGCATACCAATATAGAAAGGTCTGAAGATACAATGAGTTTTACATTTATAGAAAAATTACCCACCCCCGATGAAATACGGGCCCAATATCCTCTGCCCCAGGCGCTGGCACAGCGAAAGGCAGAACGTGACCGGGAAATCCGGGAAGTGCTCACTGGCCAAAGTTCCAAACTGCTGGTGATCGTGGGCCCCTGCTCTGCGGACAACGAAGACTCCGTGTGCGATTACGTAGACCGACTGGCAGCATTAAACGACAGAGTAGCCGAAAAACTGATTCTGATTCCCCGGATCTATACCAATAAGCCCCGCACCACCGGAGAGGGCTATAAGGGGATCGTCCACCAGCCTGACCCCGCAAAGCAGGAAGATTTTCTGGCCGGGCTTATCGCCATGCGGAAAATGCATATCCGGGCCGTGGAGGAAACCGGTCTGACTGCGGCGGACGAGATGCTCTACCCTGAAAACTGGGGCTATGTGTCCGACATCCTCTCCTATGTGGCTATTGGAGCCCGCTCTGTGGAGGACCAGCAGCACCGTCTCACCGTCAGCGGTTTCGACGTGCCCGCCGGGATGAAGAACCCCACCAGCGGCGATTTCTCGGTGATGCTGAACTCCGTATTCGCAGCCCAGCACCCCCACTCCTTTATCTACCGGGGCTGGTCTGTCAAAACGGACGGCAATGACCTGGCTCATACGGTGCTGCGGGGAGCCACCAGCAAACACGGCAATAATACCCCCAACTACCACTACGAGGACTTAAGCCGCCTGATGGAAATGTACGGCAAGATGGATCTGAAGAACCCGGCCTGCATCATTGATGCCAATCATTCCAACTCCAACAAACAATTTGCCCAGCAAATCCGTATCGTCAAGGAAGTCATGCATAGCCGCAGGCTGAATGCGGACATTCACAAGTTGGTTAAAGGCGTCATGGTGGAAAGTTATATTGAAGAAGGATGTCAAAAAGTAGGGGGCGGCGTCTACGGGAAATCCATTACCGACCCCTGTCTGGGATGGGCGGATACAGAGAGACTGATCCTGGATTTGGCAGAATATGAATAAAAAGAAAATGGTTCTATTTTCTGGGATGATTCCTGCTGTATGCTTCCCTGTTCTCAGGTCGGCGGGCGGCCGCGTAAATCTGCGTAGCCGCCCTGCCGGCATGTCCCATCATCTCCTGCACGCTCTGCAGATCCGCCCCGTTTTCAATCAGATGCACCGCAAAGGCATGACGCAGACTATGGGGATTGACTTCTTTCTGTATACCCGCCAGTTCCCCGTATCTGCGGATCAGCTTCCACACCCCCTGGCGGGTCATGGCAGCACCGCTGTAATTCACAAACAGGATCTCGCAGCGATCCTCCGCCAGCAAGGCGTCCCGTCCCTCGTCCAAATATTGCAGCAACGCCGATCTGGCACAGTTTCCAAAGGGAATAACCAGATCCTTCCCCTCCTCCCTGCAATGCAATAACCCCAGCCGTAGATTCACATCAGAGACTTTCAGCACCACCAATTCCGACACCTTGATTCCCGTGGCATACATCAATTCCAGGATAGCCCGGTCCCGCAGCTGTCTGGGGCCGGCGCCAGAGGGCTGCTCCACCAGTGCTTTCGCCTCCTCCACAGTAAGAACTTCCGGCATGTCCCGCTGTACTCCGGGCGACCGAAGCCTTTCCGTAATATCCTCCTTCACCAGATACATTTTCACCAGATAACGGTATAAGGCCCGTACAGAACACATATGACGGGACACAGTGGAAGGCTTTTTCTCCTGCTCCAGCATACAAAAATAGTCCTCCAGACAATCGGGTGTCACCTCCCGGAAATCGCTTATCCCCAGTTCGCCTTCCATATAGTTCTTGAAATGCAGCAGATCCCGTCGATAAGAAAGCACCGTATTTTCGGACAGGCCTCTGACCTGCCCCAGATATGTAATGAATTGTTCCATTCTCTCTTCCATATGTGTCCCTCTTCCCCTGGCTGCCTCCCGATTCCCTCCGCCGACGTCTATCTCTAGCATAACAACAATATTTCCCGGGATCAAGCCCTATTTTATACGTTGCAGTAATATCAGAAAATCTTCACTGCCAGCCGCAGTAAATAAGGGTTCACATAGGCTTCCAACCAGCATCCCACAGCCAGCGCAAACAGCAAAAGTCCCGCCTGTGCCGACAAATGTATCCCCATCCGCTTCAGCCCGCCTAATCCTTCATATCCATTCAAATAGTAAAGTCGTCTGCAGGTCCTTTCCGCTAAAGCCAGCAGCAAAGCCCACACGGGAACATAGACCAGCATCTGAGGAAGCAGGCCGGCCGCCAGCAGCAACAGTCCCTTGATCCCTTGGGCGGCAAACAATGTCACCAACAACATCCCCAGAGACAGCCCGAAACGAAATGCGTAGAACCAGGCCGCCGCCATCCCCAGAAACGTAGTGGAAAGCAGAATCAACAGCAGCGCCTCCCCCAGCCTTTGTCCCAAAAGACGCAGAAAAAGTGACTTGCTGCGGATCTCGGCATAGCGCACCTGTAACAGGGCATTCTCCCCCAGAAGTTCCGTTCCTGACAACAACTCACTTTTTATCAGACCGGCGAGCAGAATGCCGCCGCATATTCCGATGATAAATAGAATCAACTGTTTATTGACAAGTTTCAATGTTTCCTCTTCCCGCTATCTGCATACATTAAATGTGGACACTCTATTGTATGCCGCAGGATATGTTTACATGACTGCCATGCCGTCCAGCTTCCAATGCGGGGCAACACAATTTTGGCCAAAGCTGTCTGTGCGGTAAATGCGGCAGGAAGGGAGAACAGGACTCAGCAAGCCAACAGCTTCTCCACACTCACCAGTTTCACACAGAGTACAAAGAGATCCGTGGCCAAAGCCATCTCCTCCGGTGTGGGGAAAGACGGTGCAATGCGGATATTGCTGTCCAAGGGATCCTTGCCATAAGGATAGGTGGCTCCAGCCCCTGTCAGCGTCACTCCCGCTTCTTTACACTTTGCCACAATAGCCCCGGCACAGCCCTCCAGGGCGTCGAAAGAAATGAAATAGCCGCCGTTGGGTTTGGTCCAGCTGCCGATCTGCAGCCCTTCCAGTTCCTCCTCCAGCACCTGCTGCACCGCCTCAAACTTGGGACGCATAATAGCCGCATGCTTCCTCATATGAGCCTTGATCCCCTCAAAATCCTTGAAGTACCGCACATGCCGAAGCTGGTTGATTTTATCGTAACCGATGGTCTGAATGGTCATGGACTTTCTGATATAATTCAGATTCCCTTCGGATGCGGCAATGGCGGCCACTCCCGCGCCGGAAAAACTGATCTTAGAGGTGGAGGCGAACTCATACACCATGTCCGGATTCCCCGCCTTCTCACACTCCGTCAGAATCTCCAGAATTTCGTCCTGCCGGTCCTCATACAGATGGTGCACCGCATAGGCATTGTCCCAGAAAATACGAAAATCCTCCGCTGCAGGCTTCAGCGCAGCCAATCTCCTGACTGTGTCGTCGGAATAACTGTATCCCTGAGGATTGGAATACTTGGGTACACACCAGATGCCCTTGACACTCTCATCCCCCGCCACCAGCTTTTCCACCAAATCCATATCCGGCCCCTGGGGTGTCATGGGCACATTAATCATCTCAATGCCGAAATGTTCCGTGATGGCGAAATGCCTGTCATATCCCGGCACAGGGCACAGAAACTTCACCTTTTCCAGCTTACACCATGGCGTACTGCCCATTACGCCATGGGTCATGGAACGGGACACCGTATCATACATTATGGTCAGGCTGGCATTACCGCATACAATCACATTGTCCGCGGATACACCCATAATATCCGCCATCATATGCTTGGCCTCCGTTATGCCGTCCAAAACTCCGTAATTACGCACATCCACTTTTTCCAGGCTTCTCATATCGCTCTGCGCATTCAGCACGTCAAAGATATCCATACCCATATCCAACTGGGTCACGCCGGGCTTCCCTCTGGACATATCCAGCTTCAGCCCTCTGGCCTTCGCATCCTCATATTCCTTCGACAACTGCGTATGCAGCTGCTGCAATTCCTCTCTGCTCAAGTCCTTGTAAGCCTTTCTCTCCATGATCCTCAACCTAGCCTTTCCATATATATTGCCAAGACACCGCCTTATGCCGCGGAATCCGTTCTGCCCCGGTCAAAACACAGCACCTTCCGGCACATTGGGTATTTCCGGCTCCCCGCCTCCCGGTTCTTTCCTCGGTATATGATTGGATAATTGTATACAATCATACATCCCGTATATATTACTACAAATTTCCTCAATACACAAGAGTTTTTTCAAAAAAAAGAGCTCCGATAACGGAACTCTTTTAACACTGGCGTCTTTACTTCGCGTAATCTATCACGCGAGATTCACGGATCACATTTACTTTGATCTGTCCGGGATATTCCAACTCGGCCTCAATCTGCTTAGAGATGTCACGGGCCAGCAGAACCATGTCTGCATCGGTAATCTGCTCAGGTACTACCATCACACGGACTTCACGACCTGCCTGAATAGCAAAAGACTTGTCTACTCCCTTGAAATTGTTGGTTATTTCTTCTAACTGCTTTAATCTGCTAGTATAGGTCTCCAGAGTTTCCCTTCTAGCCCCCGGTCTTGCAGCAGAGATTGTATCAGCAGCCTGTACAATACATGCGATCAGGGTAGTGGCCTCCACATCACCATGATGGGACTCCACCGCATTGATAACTGTAGCATTCTCTTTGTATTTCCTACAGAGTTCTACTCCCAGTTGGATATGAGAACCTTCCATCTCATGGTCCACGGCCTTGCCGATATCATGCAGCAGGCCGGCACGCTTGGCCAATCTCACATCCAGTCCCATCTCGGCTGCAAGCAAGCCCGAAAGCTGAGCAACCTCAACGGAATGTTTTAAGGCATTCTGACCATAACTGGTCCTGAACTTCATCCTGCCCAACAGCTTGACCAATTCCGGATGAATACCATGAACGCCCACCTCCAGGGTGGCCGCCTCGCCTTCCTCCTTGATCATCACTTCCACTTCCCTTTGGGCTTTTTCCACCATCTCTTCGATTCTGGCGGGATGTATGCGGCCGTCCACAATCAACTTCTCCAGGGCGATCCTTGCCACCTCGCGGCGAATCGGATCGAAGCCTGACAGAATGACTGCCTCCGGTGTGTCGTCTATAATCAGATCCACGCCGGTCATGGTCTCCAGGGTACGGATATTGCGTCCCTCTCGCCCAATGATACGTCCTTTCATCTCATCGTTAGGAAGCTGTACTACAGAAATAGTGGTTTCAGAGACATGGTCTGCAGCACATCTCTGGATAGCAGATACCACATATTCCTTCGCTTTCTTGTCTGCTTCTTCTTTGGCCCGACTCTCCATATCTTTGATCATCACGGCCGTTTCATGCTTTACTTCATCCTCAACAATTTTCAGCAAGTAGTCTTTTGCCTGTTCAGAGGTTAATCCGGAAATTCTTTCCAGTTCCTGTACTCTCTGCTCGTTCAGTTTGGAAACTTCTTCCTTGAGTTTGTTCAAGGATTCCTCACGGGCAGTCAAGCTGGCTTCACGCTTTTCGATGGCATCAGCTTTCTTATCAATGTTTTCCTCTTTCTGCTGAACCCGGCGCTCATAGCGCTGCGCCTCCGCCCTGCGTTCCTTGATCTCCTTGTCCAGCTCATTCTTGGTACGAATGGACTCTTCCTTGACTTCAAGCAGCGACTCGCGTTTTTTGGTTTCCGCAGTCTTGAGGGCTTCATCAATAATCTCTCTGGCCCTGTCCTCCGCATTGCCCACAGTGGTTGCCGCAACTTTCTTCTGATAGGAAGAAGTGGCAAACGCCGTGACCACCGCAGTCACAAGGATACAGATTACCGCTGTAATAGCACAACCGATAATAACACTTGGTTCCATTACAGGAGCACCTCCTTATTAAATTTTCATTGTGCAAATATCTAATATAGAATGTATGTAATGCTCACATTCTAACAGGCAATCTACAACATATAAATTCTAAACCGAAATGAACATTATGTCAAGTGGAAATTTTCACTTTATAACTACCTTAAAGACTACTCGGAAAATGAAATCATATACTAAGCATCCCAGTCCATTTGCAGGGCTTTGCGAATTACTTCGCCCGAAAAGCCTCTGTACATCAGGAAGTTGTATAAGCGCTGCTGCTGTCTGCGGTCAGCGGTATCTCTGTCGTAATGCTTTTTCTCCAGAAGGGCGCTTGCCATCTGAAGTTCATCCTGTCCCCCGTCCTGCTCCTGCCAGGCGGCGACAGCCTGTTCCAGAATCCCTTTGGGGACGCCTTTCTGCTGCAGATCCTGCTCCATCCTGCGCAGGGACTTCCTGCCCGCGAAGGCGGTGAGGTAGTCCCCGGCGTACCGAAAATCGTCAATGTAATGAAAAGACTTTACATATTCCACCGCCTGCTCTGCCACCGGCTGGGGATAACCGCCGCCCAGCAGTTTATCAAGGAGCTGCTTTTCCGTATAATCCCGGATCTGCAGCAGGTTCATGGCCCGCAGTCTGGCCCTGCGGGGGAGCAGATCTTCCAACAGGGTTTCACAGGTCTCCCCGGGCAGTTCTTCTCCCTCCGCTATACCATATTGACGCAGTTCCCCTTTGTAGAGCACAAAACTGATATCCTGGTCTGTGCACACCCTGCTCTGCCTCTTTGAAATATCCGTTATCTCCGTCACTACCATTTACTGCTTTTCCTTCTTCTCAGACGCGGCTTTTTTCGGTGCGGCCTCCTTGGGTGCGGCTTCCTCTGGGGAAATCTCCCCCGGCACGCTGCCGTTTAACCCGAAATGTTCCCGCACCCTGTTCTCAATCTCCCGACACACTGCCGGATTGTCCCGGAGATACTGCTTGGCATTCTCACGGCCCTGTCCGATCTTGTCGCCGTTATAGGCATACCATGCGCCGGACTTGTTCACGATATCCACACTGGCCGCCAGATCCAGAATATCTCCCACCACGGAGATTCCCTCTCCGAACATGATATCAAACTCCGCCTCCTTGAAAGGAGGAGCAATCTTGTTCTTGACCACCTTGACCCGGGTATGGTTGCCGATGATCTCACCGCCCTGCTTCAGGGATTCCACCCGGCGCACATCCATACGCACGGAAGAATAAAACTTAAGCGCCCGGCCGCCTGTGGTGGTCTCCGGATTGCCGAACATGACGCCCACTTTCTCACGCAGCTGATTGATGAAGATTACGGTACAATTAGACTTGCTGATCACAGCCGTCAGCTTCCGCAGTGCCTGAGACATCAGGCGGGCCTGGAGTCCCACATGGGAATCCCCCATCTCTCCGTCAATCTCCGCCTTGGGCACCAGCGCCGCCACAGAGTCCACCACCACAATGTCAATGGCGCCGGAGCGCACCATAGTCTCGGTAATTTCCAGTGCCTGCTCCCCGTTGTCCGGCTGGGATATGTACAGATTGTCAATATCCACACCGATATTCTTGGCATAGACCGGATCCAGAGCGTGCTCCGCGTCAATAAAACCGGCAATGCCTCCCCGCTTCTGCACCTCCGCAACCATGTGCAGCGTAACCGTGGTCTTACCGCTGGACTCAGGACCGTAGATTTCCACGATTCTCCCCTTGGGAATACCGCCCAGTCCCAATGCAATGTCCAAACTCAGTGAGCCTGTGGGAATGGTCTCCACATTCATGGAGTTGGCAGGATCACCCAGTTTCATCACGGCCCCTTTGCCATACTGCTTTTCAATCTGGCTGATCGCCGCGTCCAATGCCTTCAGCTTGTCGTTCTTTTCCATATTAACCTCTTTCCGGGATCCGCAGAATCTTCCGGGATCCGCTCCACATTTATTTGGAAGTGTGATGCTCCGCCTGACACACCGCCGGATCATGCCACAGGTTTTTCCCCTTCAGAACAAACGTTCTTTCCTGAAAATAGAATAAAACATTCGTTCGGATTTGTCAACTGTTTTTTGGAACACACTTCCTTTGCTTTACTGTTATATCCATAATAGCGCATTTCAAGTCCCATAAACCGTACTTATAACCATCCCTCCTCTGCTCAATCTTATTAAATGAATTCCAAGGCGAAACGCCGGACTATATAAAGAGATATAACCGTATGAGAATACAGCGCCGACAGACAGGCCCTGCCGCCCAGGTCCCGGGGCCATGCCCCAATCTGTCCCGCATGCAGAAAATGTATCACATTTCCTGCAAAACCACAAGAGATATGATACATTTTATATTCTTTTCATATATTCGTCCGTATACGGGCTACTTTTTCTTGCCAAAGGTGATCTTGCTGAAATATTCCAGAATGCAGTTCCGCATCAACGTCAGAGCCGCGGACACCGTTGCCTCCCGGATGGTCTGCCGGTTTCCGGAAAAATGATACTCCCGCACCGTCACCTCCCCTTTTACGCTGCATGCGATGTACACCAGCCCCACAGGTTTCTTCTCCGTTCCCCCGTCCGGGCCTGCCAGACCGGTGATGCCCACCGCCACATCCCCCTTGGACACGAAGGCCAGGCCCTTTGCCATCTCCTCCGCCGTCTGAGGACTGACGGCCCCGTATTTCTCCAGAGTACTCTTTTTTACTCCCAGCAGCTTTCTCTTGGCCTTATTGGAATAGGTCACATAGCCGGATTTGTAGACTTCCGACACGCCGGGCACATTGATCAGCCGGGCCGAAAGCATTCCCCCGGTACAGGACTCCGCACAGGTCACGGTGAGTTCGTTGGCCACCAGCAATTCCACTACCGCCTTCTCCAGGGTAACTTCCTCGTCGGTGGTATAGATATCGCCGCCCATGCGGGCCTTAATCTCCTTGACTACGGGTTTGATCAGCCTGCGGGCCTCTTTCTCCCCCTCCGCCCTGGCCGTCACCCGGATATGTACTTCACCCGGCTTGGCGTAGGTGGCCAGGGTAGGGTTGCCCTGACCGTCAATCAGATCCCGCAGCATGGTTTCCACCCTGCTCTCTCCCACGCCGCAGACTTTTACGGTCTGGGAGGAAATAACGCCGGGCTCCAGCTTTTTCAGATAGGGGATCACATGGTTTTCAAACATGGGTTTCAATTCATGGGGCGGTCCCGGCAGCAACACCACATGGGTGGATTCATCCGCTATGATAACCCCCGGCGCGGTGCCGTTTGGATTGGGCAGTACAATGCCGCCTTGGGGCATCATGGCCTGTTTCCAGTTGTTGTCCGTAGGCACGGCGTTTCTGGAAGCAAAAAATGCCTGAATATGCGCTCTGGAACCGGGATCTTCCACCAGTTCCCGGCCCATAATCCCGGCGGCCACCTCCTTGGTCAGATCGTCCTCCGTGGGACCAAGGCCCCCGGACAGAATCACCACATCCGAACGCCCTGCCGCCGTCCGCAGGACTTCGCCCAGGCGCTCCGCATTGTCCCCCACCACGGTCTGATAGTAGCAGGACAATCCCAGCCCGGCACATTTTTCCGCCAGATAGGCGGCATTGGTATTTACGATATTGCCCAGCAAAAGTTCCGTTCCCACGCAAATCAGTTCCACTGTCATCCCTGCTGCCCTCCTACATCTGTCCTTTCATAACCGCCTTGTTTTTCACCAGGTAGTCCACCAGAGAAATCACTGTCAGCACCAGCGCAATCCACATGATCACATCCGTCAGCAATCCCATCCAGGGCAGGAACCGGGACAGATCCACGATCATCAGACACACCATAACCATCTGAAAAGTGGTCTTGAATTTGCCCCAGTAGTTTGCCGCGATCACCACCCGGTTGTCCGCGGCCACCAGCCTGAAACCGCTGATAATGAATTCCCGGCTGATAATGATAATCACCACCCAGGCAGGGATACGCCCCATGGCCACCAGCGCGATCATGGCGGCGCTGACCAGCAGCTTATCCGCCAGAGGATCCATAAATTTTCCGAAATTGGTAATCAGATTATACTTTCTGGCAATCTTGCCGTCGATCAGGTCCGTCAGACTGGCGATGATGAAAATCGCCAGCGCCGTGATTTCCGAAGGCAGCGGATTGTCGCCGAACCAGCCTGCGTTCCCCCCCAGCAGTGCCACCACGAAAGGCACTATCAGGATTACACGGAATACCGTGAGTTTATTGGGTAAATTCATTGCTTACTCTCCTCCTCTTCCTGCCAGATCTCGCCCACCAGGTCATACTCATTACAGCCGGTGACCCGCGCCTGGACCAGATCCCCGGTCATCAGCACTGCGGAAGTGTGTACGAACAGATAGCCGTCCACTCCCGGCGCGTCCCGGTAGGTGCGGGCCACATAGACATCCTCGTCCGCCACCTTGCCCTCGATCATCACTGTGAGCACGCTGCCCACCATATCCTCCGCCCTGGCAAACGCAATCTCCTGCTGCAATTCCATAATCTCCTGCCGCCAGGCCTCTTTCTGCTCCTCGGAAACCTGATCCGGCATCTCTGCCGCAGCCGTTCCCTCCTCCTGGGAGTAAGGAAACACTCCCAGACGGTCAAATTCCATCTCATTGACAAAATCCACCAGCTTTTCGTGATCCTCCTGGGTCTCCCCGGGAAAACCGGCAATCAGGGTGGTGCGCAGACAGATATCGGGAATCTCCTCCCGCAGCCTGCCAATCATCTCCCGCAGCTGCCCCTGGGTGGTACGCCTGCCCATACGGCGCAGAATCCTGTCACTGGCATGTTGAATGGGAATATCCAGATAATGGCATACCTTGGGTTCCTTCTTTATGGTCTGAATCAATTCGTCGTTGATCTCCTCCGGATAGCAGTACAGAATCCTGATCCAACTGATCCCGGGGATCTGAGCCAATTCATGCAGCAGCAGCGGCAGGCTCTTTTCTCCATACCGATCCAATCCGTACAAGGTGGTCTCCTGGGCCACCAGAATCAGTTCCCTGACGCCCCGCTCGGCCAGCACATTGGCCTGCTCCAGCAGAATTTCCATGGGTACGCTGCGATAACTGCCCCGGATCTGGGGGATGATGCAGTAGCTGCACCGCTTGTTACATCCTTCCGCAATCTTCAGATAGGCGTAATGACCGCCGGTGGTCAGCACCCTGTCCACCCGAAAATCCGTCAGTGCGTCGGGATCTTGCACTAATATGGGACTTTTCCCCTCCAGCACCTGCTCCACCGCATCCACGATCTGCCCGATGCAGGTGGTGCCCACAATGGCGTCCACCTCCGGAATCTCCAGTCGGATCTCCCTGTGGTAACGCTGGGCCAGGCATCCCGCCGCCACCAGCGCTTTCACCCTGCCGCTCTTCTTCAGTTCCGCCGCCTCTAACAGCGCGTTAATGCTTTCTTCCTTGGCATCGCCAATAAAGCAGCAGGTGTTCACCACCACAATATCGCAATCGTTTTCATCATCGGTAAAGGTATATCCCCTCTGCTGCAACAGTCCCAGCATCTCTTCCGTATCCACCAGGTTCTTATCGCATCCCAGGGAAATAAACAGTATCTTCATATTTGCCCTCTGTCTGCATATGATGGGCTCAGCCATCCTGAAAGTAGTCCTTAAAAAAGGGAGAAATACTCATAGCCGAACATTTCTCCCCCTGACTTACGCTTCCTGCTCCGTTTCCTGTCCGTCCCCGGCATCCTCTGCCTCGTCCTGCCCGTTCTCCGATTCGTCCAAAGCCTCTTCCTGTCCGTCCTCCAGGTCCTGCACCTGGTCCTGAGACGGGGCTTCTACCCGGTCGTAGATCTCCTGCTCCTCCATGACCTCATCCTCGGCCAGAATCTTGATCTTGCCCTGGTTCAATTCCTCCACCGCCAGGGACAGAGGCTTCTTGCCCACACCGCCCACCAGAGGCTCATCACCGCCGATAATCTGCCTGGCCCTCTTGGAGGTGGCCATCACAATCGAATACCTGCTGTTGACCACGGGTGCCTCCCCCTGCTCAACCTCGCTGTTTACTACTTTCATTAAATCGGAATAAGATGGATGTAACATTATTCTGCTCCTTTCGAGAATTCTTTTAATTCTCCTCTGATCTCGTTAATCAATGCTTCCTGTCTGGCCGGGATATAGCGGGCATTCTGTACCATGCTGTGAATCTGCTTAACGCATTCTTCCAGGTCATCGTTGATGACGATATAATCATATGCCTCTATGCCTTCTGATTCCTCCGCCGCGCGGGCCAGCCGCCTGGCGATCACTTCCGGCGGTTCCGTCCCCCGACCTTCCAGCCGCCTTCGAAGTTCCCCTGCATTGGGCGGGGTCACAAAGAGCAGCAGACAGTCCGGCATCAGCTTCCTGATCTGCAGGGCCCCCTGAATCTCAATCTCCAGGATCACGTCCTTTCCGGCTTCCAGCTGTTTCTGCACATAATCCCCGGGGGTGCCGTAATAATTCCCGCAGTAACATGCATACTCCAGCATTTTCCCCTGCCGGATGCGCTCCTGAAAGGTATCCGTATCCACAAAAAAGTACTCCTTGCCTTCCCGTTCCCCCTGTCTGGGGGCTCTGGTGGTCATGGACACGGACAATGCGTAATTGGAGTAGTCCCGAGTCAGTTTTCTCATCAATGTCCCTTTGCCGGCACCGGAAAAGCCGGATATCACAGTTAAAATTCCTTTACTCATCCTCATTCCCTCCGCTCTCCGCGCGGGCCCTGCCGGCAATGGTCTCCGGCAGCAAGGCCGATAACACGATCCGATTGTTCTCCATGACCAGCACGGCCTTGGTCTTGCGTCCCTGAGTGGCGTCCACCACCGTACCCTCTTCCCTGGCCCTCTGCACCAACCGCTTGACGGGCGCGGAATCCGGGCTGACAATGGCGATGATCTTGCCGGTATTCACAATATTTCCAAAGCCGATATGAATCAATTTATCCATAAATATCCCCGACGTTATTCAATGTTCTGGATCTGTTCCCGGACCTTCTCAATCTCCGTTTTCAACTCGATGGCACAGTTGGAGACCTCCAGATCGTTGGATTTGGACAGAGTAGTGTTGGCTTCCCTGTTCATTTCCTGCGCGATAAAATCCAGCTTGCGGCCCATGCTGCCGCCCTCCTGCAGGGTGGCCTTTGTAGTCTCAATATGGCTGCGCAGCCGCACCAGTTCCTCGTCCACACACACCTTGTCCGCAAAAATCGTAACCTCCGTCAGCAGCCTGTTTTCGTCCACCTGGGCATCCCCCAGCAGATCTTTCACCCGCTCCTCCAGTTTCTGCCGGTATTCCTGCACGATCCGGGGAGATCTCTCCGCTATAAAGTCCACCAGTCCCAGCATACCGTCCAGCTTTTGAAGCAGGTCCTCCCGCAGACGTTCTCCCTCCGCGACCCGGGTCTGTACAAAACTCTCCGCAGCCCCCTGAATGGCCTTTCGGAGTTCCTTCCAGAGTTCTCCCTCGTCCACGTTCTGCTCTTCCATGGTAAACACTTCCGGATACCGGGACAGAGTGGATACCCTGATGTCATCCTCCAGGCCGAACTCTTCCTGCATTTGACGGAGATACTTCCTGTATTCCGCCGCCAGTTCCCTGTTATAGCGGATATTTGCATGGTTCTCCGTGTAATCCTCGTAGGATATGAACAGATCCACCTTTCCCCGGGAAATATAGTTCTTCAGTTCCGCCCGTATAGCAGACTCAAAAAAGTTCAGCTTCTTGGGCATCTTGATATTCACATCCAGATACCGATGATTTACGGACTTTATCTCCACGGTAAATTTGCGGTTATTCTCGGCTACTTCACACCTGCCGAAACCGGTCATGCTCTTTATCATCGTCTTCTCTCCATGCAGATCCTGCGCCATTTATCCTCCTGTATCCTGCGGTCCCGGGAAAGCAAACCAGACGGGAAACATCCATACTTCATTACATTATAATAGACATCACTCCGATAGTCAATAGCGGACGCGGAAAACACTTGTCAT
>BLLU01000048.1 GCA_011959105.1 Lachnospiraceae bacterium
TGGAAGAACTGATGGGAGTACTGGAGAGCAGGGAGGATTGGAAGTGCCCCTTTCTTCAGAAAGGGGTTCAGCTTAGCAGATATGATATTCTTTATGAGTTGCTTTTTAGGGGTGATTCCTCTCTTCTGAATCTGGAGCAGGGAAGCTGCGGTTTTGACAGCCCGGAGTTTGTGCGTCTTTTGGAATTGTGCAAAAAATATGGGTCCACGGAGACTCTTGAGAAAAGGCTGGAGGGGGCTCTGGAACAGGACGAGTGTCTGGAACTGATGCAGGAGGGGGAAGCGGCGGTACAGGTTATGCATTCTGGCGGCCTCGACGGGTACTCCATTTACAGGCAGTGGGTCGGGGAGGAAGGCCATGTGGTAGGCTTTCCCGCGGAGGAAGGAAGCGGCAGCTATGTGGAAAGCTATTCCCAAGGTTATCTGGTGGTCAATGCCCAGAGCGCGTATAAGGAGGAGATCGGCAAATTTTTCTCTTTGCTGCTGAACTATGATAACCAGTTCCAGGTTGATGAGGGGAGCGTAAGGACGGATGTCATTCGGGACAGTGTGTATTACCATCCGTGGCGGGAGTGCTATGTACTGCTGCGCTCCAGCGATGCGGAGAATAGAGTGATCACAGACCTTACGTTGAAGCCTGACGGTTCCACATACCTGGAGGAATATCTGGACTTTGTGGAGAGCTGCCGGCCTGTTCCCTATATACCGATGCAGATCAGGCTTATAGTGCAGGAGGAGGCGCATTCCTTCTTTGAGGGCAGCAAGGGGGCCGTAGAGACGGCGGAAGCGATTCAGAGCAGGGTGCAGTTGTATCTGGAGGAGAAAAAATAATTTTTTATGAAAGGATCGAGCCGGGAGAAACGTATTTATTATGAAGTGCCTTACAGCATATGGGAGTACATAAGCTGTAGGAGACAATATGAGACAGGAGGACAGGATCATGAAGGGTATCATCAAAGTATCTGCAGCGTTGCTCACGGCAGTTATACTGGCGGGAAGCGTATCAGAGGTGGCTTATGCCAGATGCGGGCATAACCGCCAAAATGTCTGTGACACGGAGTATGCGGCCTGTTACCAGGACGGCGTGTGTACGGGGGAGGGATGCTGTGACGAGTACGGCGTCTGCCAGTACGGAGGAAATTGTCTGGGACACGAGGGCTACGGGCAGGGCTGTGGCCGGGGTTCCAGAGGACATCATTCCGGCCGTTCCCACAGGTCGGGCTGCCATCGCTGAGAATATATAGGGAGTCTGGTTCTGACCAGGCTCCCTATATGCGGAAATAGGGGAATTTCAGCTGGTGGGAGCGATATCGCAGGCGCAGGGGGAGTTTGCCGAAACCAAACTTCAGATATGCGGGAAAGAGGAGAGCCTTGAAGAACTCGGAGGAAATGAACCGTGCCGTGGAGATGTATGCGGACATGGTACGGAGAATTTGTCTTGTGCATCTGAAAAACAAGCATGACATGGAGGACGTGTTTCAGAACGTATTCCTGAAATATATGCTTTATAAAGGCTCCTTTGAAAACGAAGAGCATGAGAAAGCCTGGCTGGTGCGGGTGACGGTCAACGCCTGTGGGGACTGGCTGCGCAGCCTGTCCCGCAGAAGATGGATCCCGCTGGAATCTCTGCTGGAGGAGGGCGATGCACCGGACGATGCCTCCCGGGAGGTGATGGAGGCTGTGCTGCAACTGCCGGAAAAATATCGAAGAGTAATCTATCTGTTCTATTATGAAGGGTATTCCGCCGTGGAGATCGCCGGGATCCTGGGTAAAAAGGAGAATACGGTCTACACCTGGCTTTCCAGAGCCAGGGCAATGCTGCGGGAGAAGTTGGGAGGTGAGTGGGCATGAACGGGATACGCAGGAGCATGGAGGGGATCACGGCCTCCCGGGAATTAAAGGAAGGAACCCTCCGGTATCTGGAGAGACAGCGGGCCAGGAGGGGCTGTACGGCATGGAGACGCGTCTCCGTTTATGGGTTCGCGGCGGCTTGCTGCCTGTTCCTTCTCCTGGGAGTGGGTTGGCGTTTTCTGTATGCCATTCCCACTTCTTATATCAGCATGGATGTGAATCCTTCCATAGAACTGGGGGTCAACCGCTATGGAAGGGTGGTGGCAGCGGAGGCATACAACCAGGACGGACAGGACATATTGGAGCATTTTTCCCTGAAAAATAAACCGTATGTGCAGGCAGTGAGCATTCTGCTGGAGGACGAAACGTACAGGGGATATCTGACGGAAAATGCCACTTTGGTGTTCACCGTGATCTCCGACAGTCCGGAAGCCATAATGGAGGCGCTGGGTTCCATCGGCATGACAGAGCCTTACAGTGTGCTGACTTACACCAGCGACAGCCATTGTATGGAGGAAGCCCATCGGTACCAGATGTCCTTTGGCAAATATAGGGCATATCTGGAATTGGCAGCGTATGACAAAAGCGTCACTCTGGAGGATTGCCATGGAATGTCCATGGGGGAAATCCAGGAGCGGATCGTGGGATGCCGACAGCATGAGGGGGAATCCCAGGGCGGGCATCACCACCGGGAGGGATACCCGGGACAGGAGGAAGACGGAACTGGCTGGGAGGACGGTGCAGACCGGAGCGGTGGAACCCGCTGGGAAGACGATGCAGACCAGGGCGGCGGAACCCAATGGGAGGACGGCGTAGACCGGAGCGGTGGAACCCGCTGGGAGGACAATGCAGATCAGAGCGGTGGAACCCGCTGGGAGGACGGTGCAGATCAGAGCGGTGGAACCCGCTGGGAAGATGGTGCAGACCAGAGCAGCGGAACGGACTGGGACAGCGGTGACTGCGGCGGTCGAGGGTATGGCGGCCATCATGGAGGCCATCACGACAGATAGAAGTAGAAAGAACAGGAATTCGGAAAGGGATCCGGATTCCTGTTTTTTGTTGAAATTTGTTGGTTTTTGTGTTAAAGTTTTTAAGTAATTGGAAAATATTGGAAATTATTATGCCCAATTTGTGCTTTTTTGTGTAATGGAGCATAAACCGGCTTTGGCCAAAATATGCATGGCATGGGGCGGCCAAGCCCAGGATAGGAGTGAAGAGAGGCATGTTAAGGGAATACGAGGAATGCGATGTATATGAAAGGCTTCAGGCCCGCCTGGAACTGATCTTTGAAGAGTTTGAGAACATCTACATCTCCTTTTCCGGGGGAAAGGACAGCGGTCTGCTGCTGAATCTGGTGCTGGACTACCGGAAAAAACATTATCCCCACAGAAGAATCGGCGTGTTCCACCAGGATTTCGAGGCCCAGTACACAGTGACCACAGAGTACATAGAACGCACCTTTGAGCGGATCAGGGAAGAGGCCGATCTGTATTGGGTGTGCCTGCCCATGGCCACACGCACTGCTCTCAGTAGTTATGAGATGTACTGGTATCCCTGGGACGACAACAAGAAGGAAAGTTGGGTCAGGCCCATGCCGGATAAGGAATATGTGATAAACCTGGACAACAATCCCATTACCACCTACCGTTATCGGATGCATCAGGAGGATCTGGCAAAGCAGTTTGGCAGATGGTACCGGGAGGCTCACGGGGAGGGTAAGACCGTATGCCTCCTGGGCATGCGGGCAGAGGAATCCCTGCAAAGGTACAGCGGCTTTTTAAACAAGCGATACGGCTATAACGGAGAATGTTGGATCAGCAGACAGTTTAAGGATGTGTGGTGTGCCTCGCCGCTGTACGACTGGTCCCAGAGCGATGTGTGGCATGCCAATTATCTCTTTGGCTATGATTACAACCACCTGTATGATCTGTATTATATGGCGGGGCTGAAGGTGTCCCAGATGCGGGTGGCCTCCCCGTTTAACGATTATTCCAAGGATTCCCTGAACCTGTACCGGGTCATAGACCCGGAGATCTGGGTGAAGCTGGTGGGCCGGGTTAAGGGAGCGAATTTCGCCTGCATCTACGGGAAAACAAAGGCTATGGGATACCGCAATGTCACGCTGCCCGAGGGGCATACCTGGGAATCCTATACCCGTTTTTTGCTGGACACCCTGCCCAAGCGGCTGCGAAACAACTATGTCAAAAAATTCAACAGTTCCATAATCTTCTGGCACAAGACAGGAGGCGGGCTGGACGAGGACACCATACGAGAACTGCTGGAACGAGGCTATGATATCCGTCGGAACGGGGTATCCAATTACACCCTCAGCAAGAAATCCCGGATTATTTTCGTGGGCAGAATTCCGGACAATACCGATGATATCAAGTCCACCAAGGATATTCCAAGCTGGAAACGCATGTGTTTCTGTATTCTGAAAAATGACCATAACTGCCGCTTCATGGGCTTCGGCCTGACCAGGGAGCAGCAGAAGCATATAGATGCGATCAGGCGCAAATACCAGAGCATTGAAGAGATTGTATGAGGGCGCGGATATGCGGAACTTAAATAGGAGGAAAAAATGGAATATAAGAGCCCTGTATACCAAGTGATATCGGTTCCCATAGACAAGGTGAAGGCCAACACTTACAATCCCAACAAGGTGGCCCCTCCTGAGATGAAGCTGCTGTATGAGAGCATTAAGGAGGACGGCTACACCATGCCCATCGTGTGTTACTACGCGAAGGAGGAGGATGTGTATGTGATTGTGGACGGATTTCACCGTTACCGGGTGATGCTGGAGTACCCGGATATCTATGAAAGGGAGGGGGGCATGCTGCCCGTTTCCGTCATTGACAAGCCCATTGACCGTCGAATGGCCAGCACAGTTCGCCACAACCGCGCAAGAGGCACCCACAATGTGGAGCTGATGAGCAGCATTGTAAAGGAACTTCATGAGTTGGGACGTTCGGACGCCTGGATCGCCAAGCACTTGGGGATGGACAGGGATGAGATCCTGCGCCTGAAGCAGATCACCGGTCTGGCGGCCCTTTTTAGAGACGTAAAATTTGGTAAAGCCTGGCATCCCTCAGATGATGAGGAATAACCTGCTTTAGGAAGTTGACAAAATTCTGCATTGGTGATACGATATCCGAAATGTTTCTATACGGGTAAGTGCCCGCAATCTATCATTTATGAGCAAGAGGATATATGATAAAATGCAGGAGATAGTCGAAAACGAAACAGCATTTACAAAAGAGAAAGGCCAAAGAGCTAATAAGAAGAAGCGCAGAAGAATATTGATAGGAGGGGGTATACCCCTGCTGCTGGCGGCGGCATGTGTGGGCGGATGGTTCTATGTGGACAACCTGGCCTATCATCTGTGTCGGGTGGAGGCAGGGGTTTCAGTGGCCCCCTCCGATTTTTTGAAAACCCCGGATGAAAACGCCTTTTTTACTGAGAACAGTCAGCCCTTTTCTGTGACGGAACCGGGAGAGTACCAGGTGGAGGTGAAGAGCGGGTGGTTTGTCCACAGATGTACGTTGGTGGTGGAGGACACCATACCGCCCGCCTGCGACACCGTGCCGGTGCAGCTGGAACTGGGGGAAACCTGCGGACCGGAACTGTTTGTGGAAAATGTCACGGACGCTACGGCGGTGGAACTATCCTTTGGCGTGTCTCCGGATTTCCACAGGGCCGGACGGCAGATGGTGGAATTAGCGCTGACAGACCGGGGGGGAAACCGAGTGGTGGTGGAAGCGGAACTGCTGGTTCTGCCGGTGGCGGAAGAACTGACTGTAGAGGCGGGGCAGGGACCTCCCGGGATCAGGGAATTCCTGCTGACCGAGGCGGAAGCGGATTTCATCACCCAAATAGATTCTTTGGACTATCACAGCGTGGGGGATTATCCTGTTTCCCTGCGGGTGGACGGAGAGTTGTATTCCTCCGTCTTACATATTGTGGATACTGTGCCTCCCCGGGCGGAGGTACAGGATGTGGAGGGTTTTGCCATACTTCCCCGGCAGCCGGAAGATTTTGTGACGGTAATCGAGGACGCCACGGAGGTAAAGCTGCGGTTCGGGGAGGAACCGGATCTGGCGTACATCGGTACCCAGCAGGTGGCTATCGTTTTCACAGATCAGGGGGGCAATGAGACCATAAAAACGGCATTGCTCACGCTGGAGGCGGACACGGAGGCTCCGGTGATCACAGGGGCCAGGGATATGTTGGTATTTATGGGAGACAGCGTATCCTATCGGAAAAATGTTACCGTCCAGGATAACTGTCCTGACGGTCTGGAGCTGTCAGTGGACACATCTGCCGTCAATCTGGGGGAAGCAGGGGTCTACCCTGTAATTTACAGAGCGGTGGATGCGGCGGGGAATGAGACCAGTGTGACGGTGAGCCTTACGGTGGCGGCCAGGCTCTATAGTCTGGAGGAGGTCAACGCGCTGGCAGACGCGGCGCTGGCCGGAATAATTACCCCCGAGATGAGCGAGCGGGACAAGGCCTGGGCCATATACACATATATCCGCAGGAATGTGGGATACATTAATCATTCCGAGAAAGGGGACTGGGTCAGGGCGGCCTATGAAGGCCTGGCTAAGAGGCAGGGGGACTGCTATGTGTATGCCTGCACCGCCAAGGCGCTGTTGACCAGGGCCGGCATCAAAAATATGGATATTGCCAAGATCCCCACCAAGAGGGAGCATTATTGGAATCTGGTGGATGTGGGAGACGGCTGGTATCATTTTGACACCACTCCCAGAACAGATCACACGATTTTTTTCCTGTGGACGGACGCGGAACTGATGGAGTATTCCGGCATCCATTACCGTTCCCACAACTATGACCGGGAGGCTTATCCGGAGATCAACTGAGCAGGGAAGAGAGCCTTTGAGGACTGCGGGACAAGGATGGGCTATATCGGCGGAGAGGGTACTGAAGGAGTCTGTAAATGAAGATATTAGGCGTGCTTGGGGGCCTGGGCCCCATGGCATCGGCATATTTTTTACAACTGATTGTTCAGATGAGCGAAGCAGCGGCGGATCAGGAACATATGGAAGTGCTTCTGCACAGTATGCCCCGGATTCCGGACCGCACCCGGTATATACTGGGGCAGAGCGCTGAAAATCCCATGCCCCTGATGGCAAAGGCCGGAAGGGGGCTGGCGGACCAGGGAGCGGAAGTGCTGGCCATCCCCTGCATTACGGCCCACTATTTTCAGAGGCAGCTGGAGGAGGAGATCGGTATCCCTATCCTGAATGCCGTCTGGGAGACAGCGGCCTGTCTGGAGGAGGCGGGGGTGAAGCGAGTGGGCATATTGGCCACGGACGGCACTTTGGCCAGCAGATTGTTCCAGACCTGTCTGGAACAGCACCACATAAGCTGTATGGTGCCCGGGGAGCAGGACCAGGAATCGGTGATGCATTTGATTTATGAAAATGTGAAGGCAGGGAAACCGGTGGAGTTTCCGCTGTTTCAGGCCGTGTCGGACAGGCTTTTTGCCCAGGGGGCACAGGTAATCCTGCTGGCCTGCACGGAATTGTCCCTGGTCAAAAGGGATCATATTCTGGGGCCGGGTTTTCTGGATGTGCTGGAAGTACTGGCACGGAAGGCGGTGCTCTGCTGCGGGAGTCTGAAAAAGGAATATGAAAATTTGGTCACTCAGGCAGCCGGGCATTGTTAGACGATGGAGCGAATGGCGGTATAGAGCAGCGTAGTTGGGCCGTTTTAGGAAAAGGATCTGGCTGCGGTAACACAGATCCGGCCTGAGAGGCGCGGGAGAGGGAAGTATGCAGAATCATGTGTTGAATTATCTGGATCGGATTGCGGCGGCGAAGCCGGAAAAAATTGCTTTTTCCAATGGCGAAGAGGCATTGACTTTTGGCCAGGTTCATGAGCAGAGCCGGGCCGTGGGCAGCTTTCTGCATGGGCAGGGCGTGTACGGAAAGCCGGTGGTGGTGTTTATGAATAAGCATCCCAGGGAGATTGCGGCCTTTTTCGGCGTGGTTGCCGGGGGAGATTTCTATGTGCCCATTGACGAGGAGATGCCCGCCAGCCGGATTCAGCTGATCCTGGAAAATGTGCAGGCGGAGATCCTGATCTGTGACAGTCTGACAAAAGAGGCGGCGGAAAAGTTTGACTTTGGCGGGAAAGTGGTACTGTACGACGAAATCTGCCGCACGCCGGCGGACAGCGGGGCTCTGGAGGATATTCGCCGCCGGGCCATTGACACGGATCCCATTTATATTGTGTTTACCTCCGGCTCCACGGGTGTGCCCAAGGGAGTGGCGGCCTGCCACCGCTCCGTTATCGACTATATTGAGCAGTTGTCTGAGGTATTGGAGTTTGACGAAAATACGGTGTTCGGCAATCAGACGCCGCTGTATTTTGACGCCTGCCTGAAAGAATTGTATCCCACGCTGAAATTTGGTGCCACCACCTATCTGATCCCCAGGGAGTTGTTCCTTTTTCCCATTAAACTGGTGGAGTTTCTTAATGAATACGGCATCAACACTGTATGCTGGGTGGTGTCGGCCCTGACCATGATCTCGGCCTTTGGGACTTTTAAAACGGTGACGCCGAAGCATCTGCGGACCGTGGCTTTCGGTAGCGAGGTCTTTCCCATCAAGCAGTTTGCCGCCTGGAGGGCCGCGCTGCCCCAGGCCAGGTTCATAAATCTGTATGGCCCTACGGAGGGCACCGGCATGTGCTGCTATTATAAGGTGGAGAGAGAGTTCGGACCGGAGGAGGCCATTCCCATCGGCCGCCCCTTCCCCAACACGGAGATACTTTTGCTGAATGAGCAAAACCAGAGAGCCGGGCAGGGGGAAATCGGGGAAATCTGCATCCGGGGGACTTCCCTGACCCTGGGATATTACAATAACTTTGAGAAAACCCGGGAGGTATTTGTTCAGAATCCCCTGAATACGGCTTACCCGGAACGGATTTATCGCACCGGGGATCTGGGACGGTACAATGAGCGGGGGGAGCTGCTGTTCGTCTCCCGCAAGGATTACCAGATCAAGCATATGGGCCATCGAATCGAACTGGGTGAGATAGAGGCCAATGCCAATATGGTGGAGGGCGTTAAACTTTCCGGCTGTGTCTATGACAATATAAAGGGGAAGATCGTGCTCTACTATGTGGGCGGCATGGAGGAACGGGAACTGGCGGTGGCGCTGCGGGAGAAGCTGCCCCGGTATATGGTTCCCAACCGATTGGTACGACTGGAGCAGATGCCCCTCACCGCCAACGGAAAGATAGACCGCGTAACCCTGAAGAACAGTGCTCAGGCGGTGAAATCTTGTTCACGAGAAGGTGCGGTGAAAGGGGATATGCGGAACTCTTAAACAGCATATGCCCTTGCAGCGCACTGAACAAGATTTATCCGCAAAGCGGTGAAATCTTGTTCACGAGAAGGTGCGGTGAAAGGGAATATGCGGAACTCTTAATAAGAAAGCGAGGAAAAGACATATGGAAGAACTGTTGGAGATTTTGAAGGATTTGCACCCGGAGGTGGATTTCGGGATTTGTGACAGCCTGATTGACGACAAGATTCTGGACTCTTTTGATATCGTGTCAATCATTGCGGAGATCAATGACCGCTTTGACATAACGGTCACGGCGGAGAAAATTACGCCTCAGAACTTTAATTCCGCCCGGGCCTTATATGCCCTGATTCAGGAACTGGAAGATGAGGAATAAACAGCCATGCTTTTTACATCCTATGCGTTTTTAGGCTTTTTGGCGACATTGTTTCTGCTGTACTACCTGGTTCCGGGGCGGTTTCAGTGGAAGCTGCTTCTGGCGGCCTCCTATCTGTTTTACTTTGCCGCAGGGCCTGCCTGGCTGCTGTATATTCTGGCCACAACGGTTACCACTTATTTTGCGGCGCTTCGAATTGAAGATATGGGGCGGCGGCAGAAAGCCTATATAAAAGCCAACAAAGATCAACTCTCCAAGGAGGAGAAAAAGGCATATAAGGACAGGATAAAGTCCGGACAGTGGAGATGGCTGCTTGCCTGTCTGCTGTTCAATCTGGGAATTCTGGCAGTGGTAAAATATACCAATTTTGCCATATCCAATGTGAACGGGCTGCTGCGGGCAGTGGGCAGTGCCAGACAGTTTGGATTCTGGGACATAGCGCTGCCCATGGGCATTTCCTTTTACACTTTCCAGGCTCTGGGATATCTGATTGATGTCTACAGGGGCACGGTGGAGGCGGAGCGGAATCCCGGCAGGCTGGCGCTGTTTGTATCTTTTTTTCCGCAACTCATACAGGGGCCTATCAGCCGTTTTGGCGACCTGGCCCAGAGCCTGTTCGCGGAGCATGGTTTTGACGGGAAAAGGTTCAACTATGGACTGGAGAGGATTCTGTGGGGATATTTTAAGAAGCTGGTGATTGCCGACCGAATCCTGACAGGGGTCAATGCCATTATCCGGGACACGGGGACCTATCGGGGGGCCTATGTGTTTGTGGGCATGCTCTTTTATGCGCTGGAACTCTACGCAGACTTCACCGGGGGGATTGACATTACCATCGGCATAGCCCAGTCTCTGGGAATCGGGGTGAAAGAGAATTTCCGTCGTCCTTATTTTTCCAAATCAGTGAAAGAGTACTGGCGCAGATGGCATATCACCATGGGAACCTGGTTTACGGATTACATATTCTATCCCATATCCGTCTGCAAGCCCATGCTGAAATTCTCCCGGTTTGCCAGGGCACATTTTGGAGAATGTATCGGAAAGAGAGCCCCCGTTTACCTCTCTTCCTTCGCGGTGTGGCTGGCCACGGGGATCTGGCACGGCGCAAGCTGGAACTTCGTGGTCTGGGGGCTGGGAAACTGGGTGATTCTCATGGTTTCCCAGGAGTTGGAGCCTTTGTATGCCAGATTCCATGGGCGGTTCCGGGTGCAGGGCAGTTGGTGGTTCAAGCTGTTTCAGGTGGTTCGTACCGTGCTGTTGATGAGCTGCCTGCGCACCTTTGACTGTTACCGCGATGTGCCCTTGACGTTCCGCATGTTTGGCACGCTTTTCACGGAGGGGAACTGGCATATCCTCTGGGATGGTTCCCTGCTGGGACTGGGACTGAGCGTTGTGGATTACGGCGTGCTGCTGGCGGGGCTGGCGCTGTTGGTGACGGTGAGCCTGCTGCAAAGGAGCGGCAGCGTCCGGGACAGGATTGCGGCAAAGCCATATCCTGTGCGGTTTCTGGTGTGGTACGGCCTGTTTCTGGCGGTGCTGCTGGCGGGGGCCTATGGTATTGGATACGATGCCAGTCAATTTATTTATAACCAGTTTTAAGATTCAGGCTATGTCATAAGCGCTGCGGAAGTCTGGCAGGAACCGGACTTTGGCGGCGCAGGGTGCCTGCTAAAGCAGGCAGACGGGAGTTAGGGTGAAAAAGCTATGGAAATGGATGGGCACGGCAGCGGTGATTATAGCCAGCCTGTGCTTTTTACAGCGGCTGCTGATGCCCAAATATGCCGCGGATGTGGTGGAAGGCGCGCTGATCGCGGAGTATTACGGAGAAGAAAAGGATCACGATGTGATCTTCATCGGTGACTGTGAGGTTTATGAGAATTTTTCCCCGGCGGTGCTATGGCGGGATTACGGCATCAACAGCTATATCCGGGGCAGCGCACAGCAGTTGATCTGGCAGTCCTACTATCTGCTGGAGGACACATTGCGATATGAAAAACCCCGGGCGGTAATTTTCAATGTGCTGGCCATGCAGTACAACGAGCCTCAGCGGGAGGCGTATAACCGCATGACGCTGGAAGGCATGCGCTGGTCTCTGTCCAAAGCCGCTGCCATCCGGGCGTCCATGACGGAGGAGGAGCATTTTCTGGAGTATGTATTTCCTCTGCTGCGCTATCACTCCCGCTGGAGTGAGTTGGGGAAAGCGGATGTGGCCTATTTGCTTGACACACCGAAAGTTTCTCACAACGGCTACTATATGCGGGTGGATGTGAAACCTGCGGAGCATGTGCCGGAGGGAAGGATTTTGGCGGATTATCGTTTCGGAGAGAACGCCTGGGACTATATGGATCGAATCACCGCCCTGTGCAGGGATAACGATATTCGGTTGATCCTGGTGAAGGCCCCCAGTCTCTATCCTTATTGGTATGACCAGTGGGAGGAACAGATTGAGGGGTATGCGGCGGAAAACGACCTACTTTACATTAATTTCCTGGAACTGCAGGAGGAGACGGGGCTGGATTTTTCCACGGACACTTATGATGCAGGGCTGCATCTGAATCTGTCCGGTGCGGAGAAGATCACCGCCTATCTGGGGGAGGTGCTGCAGCGGGAAGCGGGACTGGCGGACCGCAGAGGTGAGGAAGTTCTCACCCGGGTATGGGAGGAGAAGATCGCCGCTTACGAGCAGGAAAAGACGGAGCAATATGAACGATTAAAATAGACGGCGGAATGTAGCATAGAAGGAGATAGAAAGAATGAGGGTAGAAAGAATGAGGATAAAAAGAAGATTGGCATTGACTCTGGCGGCGGCCATGCTTTTGCTGGCGGGCTGCGGGGACAGCGAGAGGGTAATCGGCGGGGATGTGGTGAATGTGACCACCGGCGGCAGCCAGTCCGGGGAATCCCGGGAGGGGCAGGAGTCCCCGCAGGCGGATCCCGCACCCGAAGAGATTTTCAAAGGATATGTGTTTAAGGTGGGGGATGTGACCGTGGAAGTGGACGGTGATGCGGCACCTGTGATAGAGGCCCTGGGAGAGCCGGCCTCTTATTTTGAGGCGGCAAGCTGCGCCTTTGAGGGCCTGGACAAAATCTATACTTACAATGGGTATGAGATTGACACCTATCCTGCCCAGGAGCGGGATTTGGTGTCCGCCGTGATCCTGAAAGATGATTCCGTATCCACTGCGGAGGGGATCTGCATAGGGGATTCTCTGGAAAAACTCCTGGAGGCATATGGGGAAGGGGTTCAGGAAAACGGTATGTTGGTCTATTCCAGGGATGGCATGAAGCTGTGCTTTATTCTGCAGGAGGACAGCGTAGTCTCCATTGAGTACAGGTCTACTGCGCTGTAGTAGCGGCTTTGCAATCTTATTGTGTATTTTGCTTTGGGGGGGAATGTCTCTGCGTTGACACAGGCCTCACCTCCCCCCCCCCCCGAGCTGCATGCCTTTCTCGTAGACAGGGGATCCCGGAGAAAGGAATCGTCTGTAGATTTTTGATTTTTCAGTTGACATTTCATTTTGAATTCTATATAATTTTTTCAACAGAAGCAAAATCTTCTCTGTGAAATTCTATGCTTTGCTCAAGTCAAGGCGTTATATCAGGAGTAGCATTATTCCTGATTCCGGCGTTATCAGCCATATTTCACAAAAATATTATAAAGATGGCTGAAAGTGTGTAGGGTGCATCTTTTTTGCGTAGCTTTACCTGGGGCCGGAAAGGAGTATATGGGAAAAAAGGATATTGTGGACAGACCTTTTTTTTCGGATCGGGAGAGATTTGCGGAACTGGTAAACGCAGTGCTTTATGGTGGAAGACAAATCCTTCTGCCCGTGAATCTGGTTTTGCACAGAAGAAAATATCCGTCTTTGTCCAGTGCCGGTGGGGAGAGCGAGAGAGATGTGCTGATGGAGGATGCGGTACAAAACATCTGCTATGGCATTGAGATAGAGACAGAGTCTGACTACAGTATGCCGGAGCGGGTCATAAACTATGACGTGTGCGATTACGGTTTCCAAATGAGGGAACTTGACAGGGGGCACAGGGCAAAGAAAGATTACAGTAGCTATCGGGAGAGGAAGAGCCGTATGAAAAAAAGTGACTTTCTGTGCCCGATTGTCACCATCGTGCTCTATCTGGGGGAAGGACATTGGGAGGGCGGGCAGAAGTTGTCCCAGATGTTTCATTTATCGTCCGGGCTCAGAGAATTGCTGGGTACGAATCTGCACGATTATGATTTTCCCCTGATAGAGGCGGATTTTGTGGATCCGGCATTGTTTGATACAGATCTGAGAGCATTTTTCCAGGCCATGCAGTGCCGCCGGGACAGGGATAAATTGAAAGATTTGCTGCAGACCCAAGCGTTTCGATGTCTGAGTTCGGAGGCGGAACGCGTCATTGCGAGACATCTGCATATTAAAAGCCTGATATGCAGGATGGAAAAGGAGGAACTGCCTATGTGCAAAGCATTTGACGATTTGATGAAAGAAGAGAGGTCGGAGGGAAAAAGGGAGGGTAAACGGGAAGAAAAACTTCGGATTATCCGTCAGATGGCGCAGGCTGGATTTGAAGAAACCATGATCCGACGGATCACGAAATGCACCCGGGAGGAATTAGCCGCTGTCGGGAGATAAGCAAATTTGTCTGAACCAGACGGAAAATAGTACTGTAAATATGGAAGAAATTATGTTATAATACCTTTGACAGTGCCTGCCCGGGGATATGGGCGCAGAGCACAGGTGTATGGCATATAAGCCGGCACTTAGAGAATCGGAGGAGGATATGCAATGAGCTATATGGACGAGTATCGGTTCTGGCTGGAGGACGACTATTTCGACCAGAATACCAAGAAGGAACTGGAGGCTATTGGGGGCAACGAGGCGGAGATCGAGGATCGCTTTTATAAGGAACTGGAGTTTGGTACCGGCGGTCTCAGAGGGGTGATCGGCGCCGGCACAAACCGTATGAATCTCTACACTGTAAGGAAGGCCACTCAGGGTCTGGCCAACTATATTATTAAACAGGGCGCACAGGGAAAGGGCGTTGCCATTGCCTACGACTCCCGCTTTATGTCCCCTGACTTTGCGGACGAGGCTGCGCTGTGTCTGGCGGCCAACGGCATCAAAGCCTATGTGTTTGAGTCTCTGCGGCCTACGCCGGAGTTATCCTTTGCGCTGCGTACCTTGGGCTGCACCGCCGGTATCGTGGTGACGGCCAGCCATAATCCCCCGGAGTACAATGGTTACAAGGTATACTGGGAGGACGGCGCGCAGATAACCGCGCCCAAGGATAAGGAGATCATCGGTGAAGTGCAGGCTATCAGGGACTATCACACGGTGAAGACCATGGACAAGGCTGAGGCCATGGCAGCAGGGCTGTATCAGTCCATCGGTAAGGAGATTGACGATGCCTACATGGTGGAGTTGAAAAAGCAGATTATCCATCCCGAGATCATCAAGGAAGTGGCAGATGATATCAAGATTGTATATACGCCCCTGTGCGGCACGGGCAATCTTCCAGTGAGAAGGGTGCTGTCCGAACTGGGATTCAAGAATGTGTATGTGGTTCCCGAACAGGAGAACCCGGATCCCAAGTTTACTACGCTGGACTATCCCAATCCCGAGGACCCCAAGGCATTTACCTATGCCCTGCGCCTGGCCAGGGAGAAGGACGCGGATATTGTGCTGGCCACGGATCCGGACGCGGATCGTCTGGGGGTATATGCCAAGGATGCCAAGACCGGCGAGTATGTGGCATTTACCGGCAATATGTCCGGTATGCTGATTGCGGAATACATTCTGCGGGAAAAGTCAGCAGGCGGCACTATGCCTGAGAATCCCGCCATGGTGACCACCATCGTGACCACCAATATGACTTTCCCCATCACGGAGAGTTATCATGTGAAGCTGATTGAGGTACTGACGGGCTTTAAGTTCATCGGCGAGCAGATTAAGCTGTTTGAGCAGACCGGTTCCAACAATTATGTGTTTGGCCTGGAGGAGAGTTACGGCTGTCTGGCCGGCACTCATGCCAGGGACAAGGATGCTTGCGTGGCGGTAATGTGCCTCTGTGAAGTGGCGGCCTACTGCAAGAAGCATGGCATGACCCTGTGGGATATGATGCTGCAGATGTATGAAAAGTACGGCTACTTTAAGGAGACTCAGTATACCATTACCATGAAGGGAGTCAGCGGCGCCAAGGAGATCGAGGCTCTTATGGAAAAGCTGCGCAGCAATCCGCCCAAGTCCATCGGCGATGCCAGGGTACTGAAGTTCCGCGACTATCAGGAGAATAAAGTAGTGGACATGGAGACCGGCGCTGTGTCTGAGACCGGACTGCCCAAGTCCAATGTGCTGTATTTTGAATTGCCTGACAATTGCTGGTGCTGCGCAAGGCCCTCCGGCACGGAGCCCAAGATAAAGTTCTACATGGGCGTTGTGGGCAGCAGTCTGGAAGACGCCCAGGCCAGAGTGGAGAAGCTGACGGAAGACCTGAAGGCAATCTTATAGAACAGTTATTTTACTCATTTATAAATCCTTTCTTTCAGGAGCCGCCCCGCAAGGGGCGACTTCTGTGTTATGACAAAGAACAAAATCCTTATATGCCGGATCTTGGCATAAACGGAAGAATCATTTATCAAGGGGAAAAATATGGGCAAACTAAATATCCACAATCTGCGAAAAACCATATCGTATCTGAAACGCAACGGACTGCGGGAAACTTTGGTTACAATCCGGGAGCATTTGCCCTTGGGCAGCCGGGAGAATTACCGATACATCCCTCCGGCGGAGAGCACGCTGGAAGAGCAGCGGGACCGATCCTGGGAAAAGCCGGTGACTTTCAGCGTGGTGGTTCCCGCCTATCATACGCCGGAGCGCTATTATCGGGAGATGATTGAGTCTGTCCTGGGACAGACCTATCCCTATTGGCAGCTTGTGATCGGCGACGCGGGAGAGGATGACCAACTGGGGCGGTTGGCTGCTTCTTACGAGGACAAGCGTATCTGCTACCATCGTCTCTCGGGCAACCGCAGCATTGCGGATAATACCAACGAGACTCTGCAATGGGCCGGAGGTGATTATATTGCCCTGCTGGATCATGACGATGTGCTGACGCCGGATGCCCTGTATGAGATGGCGGCAGCTCTGGAGCGGGGGAAGCAGCACGGCGTGCAGCCCCGGATGCTCTATTCGGATGAGGACAAATGCGATCAGGATGTCAAAAGTTTTTATGAACCCAATATTAAGCCTGATTTTAACCTGGACCTGCTTATGACCAACAATTATATCTGCCATTTGCTGGTGATGGAAGCGGAACTGATGAAAAGTCTGGAATTCCGGGCGGCTTATGACGGGGCCCAGGACCATGATCTGGCGCTGCGGGCGGCGGCATGCCTCTGGCGCGTTCCCGGGGCCATTGTGCATCTTCCCAGGGTGCTGTACCATTGGCGCTGTCATAATGCCTCCACGGCGGCTAATCCGGAGAGTAAGCTGTATGCCTATGAGGCAGGCGTGAAGGCAACCCAGGATTTTGCGGACAGCCAGGGATGGAAGGCCAGTGTATCCATGACTCAGCACATGGGTTTTTCCCGGACGGAATATGATCCTCCCCTGTTGGAACAGCGTTCCGAGGTGGGCGCCATCGGCGGCAGAGTGTTGGGAAAGGCCCGCAGGATCGTGGGAGGGATGATGAGCGATTCCGGAGAGGTGCAGTATCTGGGACTGAAGGACGGCTACAGCGGTTATCTGAACCGGGCTGTTCTGGTGCAGCAGGCCCAGGCCCTGGACCTGCGCTGTCTGCGGCTGGCAGAGCAGTGCAGGGAACTGTTTCGGGATGTGGTCGGAGCGGTCTATGAGGAAGAGGAAGAGACTGGCCTGTATCGCTGGAAGGATCTTTCCCCGGACGCAGACTTTGCGGGCCTGGGGGTGAAGCTGAGCCGGGCTCTGCGGCAGGCAGGATATGTGCTGCTCTGGGATCCCCAGCTGGTGTGTGACCTGGAGCAAACCGACAGATGATGAATATTTTGAATTCGGATCACGGAAAGGTTCCGGGCATAGCCGGGGACATGCAAATTGAGGGAAAAATGAAAGTTACAGTGATTATTCCCAACTACCAGGGAAAAGACTATATTCGAGCCTGTCTGGACAGCCTGCGGGCCCGGCAGGAGGAGGCCATATTTTCTACTCTTGTGGTGGATAATGCATCCACCGACGGCAGCCTGGAGATAATCCGGCAGGAGTACCCGGAGGTAGAGGTTATTGCCCTGTCCGAAAATACGGGCTTCTGCCATGCGGTCAATGTGGGAATCCAGGCATCGGACAGCCCCTATGTGCTGCTGTTAAATAACGACACGGTGACCATGCCCGGATTTGTGGCGGCATTGCTTCAGCGTATGGAGTCTGATGAGCGGATTTTCTCTGTAAGCCCCATGATGCTCTCTCTGCAGGACCCTTCCCGGATTGATGACGCGGGAGACCGATACAACGCGCTGGGCTGGGCCTTTGCCCGGGGGAAGGGGCAGCCGGCAGAGCGTTACACAAAGCCTGCCCGGATCTTTGCCGCCTGTGGGGGCGCTTCTCTCTATCGCCGGGAGGCCGTGCTCTCCCTGGGAGGATTTGACGAGAACCATTTTGCCTACCTGGAGGACATCGATATAGGCTATCGGGCGCTGATCCAGGGCTGGTCTAATATGTATGAACCCCGGGCCAGGGTGCTCCATGCGGGCAGCGCCGTCTCCGGTTCCCGCTACAATGCGTTCAAAGTGAAACTTTCCTCCGCCAACAATGCTTATATGATTGGCAAAAACATGCCATTGCTGCAATTTTTACTGAATTTACCATTGCTCTTTTTGGGCTTTTGCATCAAAACTGCCTTCTTTGCCAAGAAAAAAATGGGCATGCTATATGTAAAAGGATATGCGGAAGGGATTGCCAGGTGCTTTGACAGCGCCGGGAAAAGCCGTAAGGTGAGATTTGCCTGGCGGAACCTGGGACATTATTGCCGGATCCAGGGGATTCTCTGGCTGGATCTTGTCCGCATCTTCATAAAATCTTAAGTTGTTTCTGTATCGGGATTCATGTAGAATAAAGGAGGATAAAGAGCAGAGAAACTTGAGGGCCCGACGGAGTGATGCCGTATGATTAAGGATAACCAGAAGGTTTTTAACAGGCTGCATGTGCTGATGGACGTGATGATTACAGTGGTGTCCTACGCACTGGCTTATGTCATCAAATTTTATATGATTGATGCCCAGTCCCCGAATGTGGGTGTTTTGCCTGTGCGGGACTATTTTATGGTGTTGTTGTTCCTGGTCCCGGGATATGTGATCGTATATTTTCTATGTGATGTATATGGGCCGAAACGCACGGTAAAACGTCGGCATGAGTTCCTGGCCATTTTTCAGGCCAACACACTGGGTATGGCGTTCTATATCATCATCCTGTATGTGGTGATCCGGGAGATTAACTATTCCCGTTGGATGATGGTCATTTTCTATATGCTGAACATCTTCTTCACCTGCCTGAGCAGAGTTGTTCTTCGTTCCATGCTCAGGACCATCCGCAGCAGGGGTTACAACCTGAAGCATGTACTGGTGGTAGGATATTCCCGGGCGGCGGAACAGTATATAGACAGACTTCTCTGGAATCCCCAGTGGGGGTACAAGATCTGCGGTATTTTGGATGACACGGTACCCAGCGGTACCCTGTATAAGGGGATCAAAGTACTGGGCAGGCTGCAGAATCTGGAAGTGATCCTGCCACACAACGAACTGGACGAAGTGGCCATTGCCCTGGCCCTGAAGGACTATGATAATCTGGAGAATGTGGTGAATATCTGCGAAAAATCCGGTGTACACACCAAGTTTATTCCGGACTATAACAGTGTAATCCCCACCAGGCCGTATACTGAGGATTTAATGGGTCTGCCGGTGATCAACATCCGTTATGTGCCTCTGTCCAACAACAGCAACAAGGTGATAAAACGGGCCATGGATATCCTGGGGTCCCTCTGCGGCATTGTATTGTTCTCTCCTGTAATGCTGTTTCTTGCCCTGTTGGTCAAGATCAGCAGCCCAGGTCCTGTGATTTTCAGGCAGGAGCGGGTGGGGCTGCACAGCAAACCCTTTTATATGTACAAATTCCGCAGCATGGAGCAGCAGTCCGAAGACGCGGAGAAAAAAGCGTGGACTGTGCGGGATGATCCCAGAGTTACGGGAATCGGCAAGTTTATGCGCAGGACCAGTCTGGACGAACTGCCCCAGTTGTTCAATATCCTGAAGGGGGATATGAGTATGGTAGGTCCCAGACCGGAGAGACCGCTTTTTGTGGAACGCTTCAAGGAAGAGATTCCACGGTATATGGTGAAGCACCAGGTGCGGCCCGGCCTTACAGGATGGGCACAGGTCAATGGCTATCGCGGAGATACTTCCATCAAAAAGCGGATTGACTGTGACATCTACTACATTGAGAACTGGACCATGGGTTTTGACATAAAGATAATCTTTTTGACGTTTTTCACAGGCTTTGTCAACAAAAACGCCTATTAGGAACGAATACAGTTGTACGCCCGCAAAGGCATAGTATAAGTATGTTACGCAAGGCAAGGAGAAGGGATTATGGCGACAAAAGCAAACAAGGTAAAAGGGAAATCCAGAAGTTCCAGAAGGATATCCAGGATTATTATTTTTTCCGTTGAAATCCTGGTGATTCTGGTGATGCTGCTGGTGGTGGTGAAAGTATTCCAAGTGACGGGAGAAGAGCCGGAAAGCGGCGGGAACGCCGGTCCCCACATTGCTGATTTCTCGGAGGAAGATATTGTGGTGAATCAGGCGGTGAAGGAGGACCCGGTCATGAAGGGCTACTGGAACATAGCTCTCTTCGGCGTGGATGCCACCAACTCTGCGGAATTGTACAAAAGCAGCCGAAGTGACAGCATGATGATAGCCTCAGTGAATCTGGATACAGGAGAGATAAAGCTGGTATCCGTGTTCCGTGACACTTACCTCAATATAGGAAGCGACAAATACAAAAAAGCCAACGCGGCATATAAGAACGGCGGCGCGGAGCAGGCCATTGCCATGCTGAATATGAATCTGGATCTGGATATCAAGGATTTCGTTACTGTGAACTATCAGGCGGTCATCGATGTGGTGAACGGCCTGGGAGGAATCTGGATTGATATAGAGACCGAAGAGGAGGTAACCCACCTGAACAATTATCAGGCCAGCATCATTCGGGATACCATGCCAAACAGGGATATGGAGGATTACAATGCGGTGACGGAAACAGGTTACCAGCTTCTGGACGGACTGCAGGCGGCGGCCTACTGCCGGATCCGTTATACCAGGGGAGATGACTTCAAGCGCACGGAGCGTCAGCGGACGGTTCTGCAGGCCATAGAGGACCAGGCCAAAAGGGCAGATCTGACCACCCTGGCCAATCTTTTTACCAAAGTAATGAATAATGTTTATACTTCTATTAAGTCGGATGACATCCTGGCCATGATCAATAATATCAACAATTATCAGATTGTGGACGAAGGAGGATTCCCCAAAGAGGGCATGCGCACCACAGGGACCATCGGTGCTGTGGGAAGCTGTGTGATTCCGTTGAATCTGGAAGAGAACGTGGTCTGGCTGCATCAGTTCCTGTTTGGAGACGAGGAGTACCAGGTAACACCGGAAGTGAAGAAATACAGCGACATTATCAAATCTGACACCAGTCCTTATCTGAACCAGTGATTTATGCGGGGGAGCCGATATATGCTCCCTCGTTCCTTGCGTTCCGGCAGACTGCCGGGGCTTCTGGCCCGGAGGGCGTAAAGATGCCCAGTCCGAATTTACGGTATGAGAAAGGGAGACAAACAGGAGGAGATATACAGCATGAAGGTAGACGTCATCATTCCTGTATACAGGCCGGATCGATCTTTTTTCCAACTGATCGAAAAACTGGAAACACAAACCGTGCCTGTCCGGCGTATCATAATTATGAATACAGAGGAAAAATATTTTGAACAACTGATATATGGAACAAAATTTTTAGAGCAGCATCAGCAGGTGTCGGTGTCCCATCTGTCAAAAAAGGAATTTGACCATGGCCGTACCCGGGCCGCCGGGGTGGGAAAGTCCGATGCGGAGATTTTCGTCATGATGACCCAGGACGCTTTGCCCGGAGACGAGAAGCTGATTGAGGCTCTGGTGACAGCCCTTAAGGCCCCTGGGACGGCGGCGGCCTATGCCCGTCAGCTTCCGGCAGAGGATGCGGGGCCAGTGGAGACTTATATGCGGGGGTACAATTATCCTCCTTCTTCCCGGGTAAAGTCTCAGGAGGATCTGCCTGAGTTGGGGATCAAAACTTATTTCTGCTCAAATGTATGCTGTGCGTACCGGCGGGATCTCTACGATCAACTGGGGGGATTCATCCGGCATACCATCTTCAACGAAGATATGCTTTATGCGGCCAAAGCCATAAAAGCGGGCTGCCGAATTGCTTATGCGGCGGACGCTCTGGTGATCCATTCCCACAATTACACCTGCGGACAGTATTTCCGCAGAAACTTTGACTTGGGAGTATCCCAGGCGGACCACCCGGAGGTCTTTCGGGGTGTTCCCTCGGAGGGGGAGGGGATTCGCAGTGTGAAGGCGGCTGCAAGCTATCTGCGGAAGCAAAGACAAAGCTGCAGGATTCCCGGGCTGTTTCTGCAGAGCGGCTGCAAATATGCAGGGTACTGGCTGGGAAAACATTATCGGAGGCTGCCCCGGAAATTTGTACTGAAATGCACGGACAACAGAGAGTACTGGTTCCACGAGGACAGAAGAAGGGATGTGGCAGGCATCGACGCCTCCAAAGGCTACGGCAAAACCGACCAGGAGGCTGGGAAGTGAGCGCGCTGATCTATATGGGGACGCCTATGCGGCTCCATATAGATCAAAGGAAAT
>BLLU01000049.1 GCA_011959105.1 Lachnospiraceae bacterium
GAGCGCAAGATTCAGCGTCTGTTCCGCAGGGAGGAAGTGAGCAGGCTGATCAAGAAATGCAATGACTTCGGTGCAGGCGGTGTTTCCGTGGCCATTGGTGAACTGGCGGACGGTCTCAGGGTGGATCTGGACAAGGTGCCTAAAAAATATGCGGGTCTGGACGGTACGGAACTGGCTATCTCCGAGTCTCAGGAGCGCATGGCCGTGGTGGTGGACCCCGGGGATGTGGACGCTTTCCTGGGCTATGCAGCGGAGGAGAACCTGGAGGCCGTAGCGGTGGCCACCGTGACGGAAGAACCCCGTCTGGTGCTGAACTGGCGCGGAAAAGACATTGTCAATTTAAAGAGGGCTTTCCTGGATACCAACGGCGCTCATCAGGAGACGGAAGTAAAAGTGGAGATTCCGGATGAGAAAGAGAATTATTTTAAGCGTTATGCCCTGGAAAAGGTGGGAGAGCAGGCGGAAGCCGGCGATATCAGGGGCGCCTGGCTGACCCTGTTGGACGATTTGAATGTGTGTTCCCAGAAGGGGCTGGTGGAGATGTTCGATTCTTCCATCGGCGCCGCCAGTGTGCTGATGCCCTACGGCGGGCAGTATCAGCTCACCGAAACCCAGGCCATGGTGGCCAAGCTGCCTGTGCTGAAAGGCAGGACTGATACCGTGACCATGATGAGTTATGGCTTTGACCCGTATCTGTCCTCCTGGAGCCCTTACCATGGAGCCATCTATGCCGTGGTGGAGTCCATGGCCAAGATCGTGGCAAACGGCGGCGACTACAGCAAAATCCGATTCACTTTCCAGGAGTATTTCCGCAGGATGACGGAGGACCCGGCCCGCTGGAGCCAGCCTTTCGCGGCGCTGCTGGGTGCGTATGACGCCCAGATCGGCTTCGGCCTGCCTTCCATCGGCGGCAAGGACAGTATGTCCGGCACTTTCAACGATATTGACGTGCCTCCTACACTGGTATCTTTCGCCGTGGATATTGCCAAATATGGGGACATTGTGACGCCGGAGTTAAAGACGCCCGGCAATAAGCTGGTGCGCTTTGCCATAGAGAAGGATGATTTTGACATTCCCATGTATGAGGCGGTGATGGACTTGTACGATGCCGTGCACCAGCTGATGCAGGAGAAGGCCATTGTCTCGGCTTATGCGCTGGATGCTAAAGGCGCAGCGGCGGCCCTGGCCAAGATGGCCTTTGGCAACAGACTGGGAGTGACGGTGGAAGCGGATGTGGACGCCCGGGAACTTTTCTGCAACGGCCTGGGGGATCTGCTGGTGGAAATGCCCGAAGAAAAACTGGCGCTGCTCAAGGAGAGAGAGATTGCCTACAGGTTGGTGGGAACCGTGACTGCCGAACCCGTTCTGCGGGCGGGCCAGACTCAAATTGCGCTGGAGGAGGCATTAAATGCCTGGACCACCAGGCTGGAGAAGGTATTCCCCACCAGGGCAGCTGCGGGGAAGGAGCCGGTGGAGAGCAGGGAATACAGGACGGAGCAGGTCTATGTGTGCAGACATAAAGTGGCCAGACCCACCGTGTTTATCCCCGTATTCCCGGGAACCAACTGTGAGTATGACAGCGCCAAAGCCTTTGAGCGGGCGGGCGCGGATGTGGTAACTAGGGTATTTAGAAACCAGAGCGCCTCCGATATCAGAGAGTCCGTGGAAGTCTTTGAGCAGGCCATCGGCCAGGCTCAGATCATCATGTTCCCCGGCGGCTTTTCCGCAGGCGACGAGCCGGACGGCAGCGCCAAATTCTTTGCCACCGCATTCCAGAATGCCAGGCTGAAGGAGGCGGTGACGAAGCTGCTGGAGGAGAGGGACGGCCTGGCGCTGGGGATCTGCAACGGCTTCCAGGCACTGATCAAGCTGGGGCTGGTTCCCTACGGCCAGATTCTGGGCCAGAAGGAGGACTCTCCCACGCTGACATTCAACACCATCAACAGACATATCTCCAAGATGGTGTATACCAGGGTGGTGACCAATAAGTCTCCCTGGCTGCAGGGGGCGGAGCTGGGAGCAACCTACTGCAATCCCGCGTCCCATGGGGAAGGCCGTTTTGTGGCGCCCAGGGAGTGGATTGACAGGCTTTTTGCCAACGGACAGGTGGCTACCCAGTACGCAGACCCCCAGGGCAATGTGTCCATGGACGAGGAGTACAATATCAACGGTTCCTATGCTGCCATCGAGGGCATCACTTCTCCGGACGGCAGGGTGCTGGGCAAGATGGCCCACTCCGAGAGAAGGGATACCGCCGTGGCCATGAATATTTATGGGGAACAGGATCTGAAGATTTTTGAGAGCGGCGTGAGATACTTCCTCTGATCGGGCGCTGATCGGGGAAAACCCGTTAAAAGGTCCGGCGGTAAGGTCGTATGCAGATTTTAAACAGAGATTAAAGAGAGAGAAGAGGCTTCAAAAGGAGAGTTGTATTTTTGAAGCCCTTCTCTTTTTTTATCCGGGGTATAAGTCTGCCGGGATATCGGAGCAGATAATAGATTGAGGATAGCGCGAAATGGTGAAATGGCACTTGATACAACAATATAAAAAACCAGTTGACTAAAATTGGAAATTAATCTATAATTACAGTATCACTACTGTACAGAGTGGTTTTGAGGGATATGCAAACAAGACAGGATATAATGGTCAATGCATATTTTAGAAGAGTTGTCGTGGTTGAATGGGATCAAATACAAAAGGAGGCAAGTATGAGTAGACTGAAAAAAGTAATGGGACTTATGCTGGCGGGCACATTGTCTTTGGGGATTGCGGTGTCGGCTTATGCGGCGGAATCTGCGATGAAGTTGCCGAATCATTTACATGCATACAGTGTTGTTAGCTATACCTGCTATAATTCCTATCGTACGGGCCAACATAAATATTTGGTCGGTTATAGAGTGGATATTTCGGGAAGTTCTATTCCGGTATATTCAACTTGTGATGTGGTTTCATACTTTTACAGAGGATTGTGGGAGTGTGCATGTGGGGCCACAGATGGTTACGACTATAAAACGGAGACGCGCCACACAAGTTGCGGAAAATAAAACTTTTTGTAGTGAGAGGAATTTACGGATATGTTTTTATTAAAGAAATATTCAATGTTGACAGCCATAGTTTCTCTTATCTGCATTTTTTTGGTAGGTTGCGGGATTTCCACGCAACCCGTACAGGAAACGATTCCCCAGAATTCCGTTGCAATCACTGAGGATGTTTGGAGTCAGGAGGAGAAGCTGTCCTACGCAGTCTCGGAGATCGGTCTGCCGACTTCAGAGGCGGAATTGACAGCGGACATCCTAAGGGGCGACAACTGGGTAGCCAGGGAAATGGAAACCCGTTTCTGGGGCGGGACTTTGTACCGCTTTTCAAATCTCTTTGAGATGGTGGAGGAGAAGAACATTCACATGGGAGCCTGTATGCAGAGACTGGCGCCCCCTTATGACCACTGGGAGACCCAGGGGATATTCTATCTGGAAGAGGAGAACAGCGACCTGTGGGTGGAAGCGCTGGCGGGTGTGGCAGGGGAAGACCTGCTGCTGGAGATGCGCTCTCTGGCGGATGAAAAACGGTATCTTGCGCGCCTTGAATGGGGCGGCGGCGTGGAAATCCTGCTGGAGATATCGGAGGGATTGAGCGGCGGGTTCTGGTATCAGGAGAACGGGATATACCGGGCTGTCTCCAACGGAGGAAGGAAGCTGACTCTATTTGATGAAGAGGGCCAACAGCAGGCCAGCCAGAATCTGACGGGAAAGGTAATGGGCTTTCTGGAGTCTCCCCAGGGCGGAGCGTTGACCTGGTATGGCTTTGATCAGGAAGAACTGGTGCTGTGGGATCGGCCTGGAGGCCAGGTACAGGCCAGGATCACCGGGCAGATCAGCCAGTATGCGGACTTTGGGATCGGGTACGCAGCTTCGGGCGAATTGGTTCTGGCAGATACGGGACATGTATGGATCTATGACGGGCAAGAGACCAGGGAGGCTTTTTCCTTTTTGGAGAAGGACTATGCATTGGAAAAACTCATTGGATTAGGCGCTGGGGAGGATGGGGCCTTCCTGCTCCTGGCAGAACTGGAAGGCAGGCTTTGCCTTTTGGAGGCTAAACCTGTCCCGGCGGCAGACATGGTGGAGAAGCAGGAGGTATTTATTGTACTGAACAATTCTTCTCCCGCAATGCAGAAGCTGGCTGCCAGATATAACCGGGAGAGCGTGACGTATCATGTAACTGTCACTGCGGCGGGAGACGCCGGGGATCCTGAAGAGTACCGCAGGCGCATTCAGATGGAAATGGCGGCGGGCGGCGGACCGGATCTTTTGGGTGACTGGACAGTGAATATCCGGGAGTGCATAGCTCAGGGCTATCTGGCTCCGCTGGAGGAGGCGGTGGGGGATATGAGCCCTTTTGTGGAGACGGCCTTTATGACAGCGGGGGCGGAGGGAAGGCTGTATGGAGCCCCCTATGAGTGCTATCCCTATTTCCTGGCGGTTTCCTCCCAACTGGCAGACGCCTCCTCGTGGACGCTGGAGGAGATGTATGAGGCGGTGGGAAATTCCCCGGCCCAGGTACTGGAGATGGGTATGGACAGCGTGGGGATCGTCATGGCCTATGGCCTGCATGATGAGGAAAACAAAACCTTTATCGACTGGGAAAAGGGAGAGAGCCATCTGATGGAGGAACCTTTTCTGGAATTGATGGCTTTTGCGAAAGAGTATGGGGACAGGGAGGAGTATCCCCGCTCGGAGACCGGGGAGCGTCTGGCGGAAGGGCAGATTGCCGGCGTGCAGATCGTACTTTCCGTACCGGCGCAGCTTAACAAGGCCAGGAGCTGCTTTAACGGGGAGGCATCCTGCATCGGTTATCCCCGGGAGAGGGGCAGAGGGATTTATATGGAGGCGGTGCGGCTCTATCTGAACAAAAACGCAGAAAACAGGGAGGGCGCATTGGATTTCCTGCGCTATCTCCTCTCCGAGGAGGGACAACGCCAGTATATGGAGTACGGTTCCGATACAAATCAGGGCTGCTGGATGAACCTGCCGGTGCGGCGCAGCCTGCTGCAGGAATGTCTGGACAGATATCAGCAGAGTGTGAAGGAACCGCCGGCTCAGAGCCATGACGACAGGGGGATCTACTGGGAGTGGGAAAAGCTGGACTCGGAACAGGAGGCATTGTTCTGGGAGATTCTGGACCAGGCCGTTCCCGCTGTGTTCCGGTCCGATGAGATCTGGAGTATGGTGGATGAGGAATTGCAGCCCTATTTCAACGGCGCGCGCAGCGCGGAGGATGCGGCACAAGCGCTTCACAGCAGGGTGCAGCTATATTTGGATGAACGGAAATAAGCACAAGAGGCTTTGCCGGAGGGCAGGGCCTTTTTGCGTGGCGGGATATTTTTATTTTGCGGGGCGTTCAGGGAAATTTCTCTTGTACTAATGGTGGGGGTATGCTAGAGTAAAAATAGATTGACCAATATGGACCAGGAGGGAAAAAAGATGATATTAGGAGCATTGGAGGCGGGCGGCACCAAAATGGTGTGTGCCATCGGCAATGAGCAGGGAGAAATATCGGAGCGGATTTCCATTCCCACGGTGAGCCCGGAAGAGACCATGCCGCAGATGATCGCTTTCTTCAGGGAACACCATATAGAGGCCCTGGGAGTGGGGTGTTTTGGCCCCATCAATCCGGTGAAAGGTACAGCCACCTATGGTTATATTACCTCCACTCCCAAGCTGGCCTGGCAGGAATATAACATAGTGGGTGCTTTTGAGGAGGCTCTGGGCTGTCCCGTGGGCTTTGACACGGATGTGAATGCCTCCATGCTGGGGGAAGCCACTTTCGGAATCGCCAAGGGGCTGGACAGTTGTATCTATGTGACCATCGGCACCGGTGTGGGGGTGGGGGTCTATATCAACGGCGGGCTGCTTCACGGCATGATGCACCCGGAGGCGGGACATATCCTTTTGCAGCGGCATCCATCGGATTCCTATGCGGGAAAATGTCCCTTTCATGGAAACTGTCTGGAGGGGCTGGCGGCGGGGCCTGCCATAGAGGAACGTTGGGGAGCCAAAGGGATTGAGTTAAAAGACCGGCGGGAGGTATGGGAACTGGAAGCCTATTATATCGCCCAGGCCTGCGTCAACTTCACTTTGGTCTATTCTCCCAGGAGAATCATTCTGGGCGGCGGCGTTATGCACCAGGAGCAGCTTTTCCCTCTGGTTCGGCAGCAGTATGAGGAGTTGATGGCGGGCTATGTGGTCACGCCGGAACTGGAGAATTTGAATCGCTATATCGTGCCCTGCAGCCTGGGAGATAATCAGGGTGTTATGGGATGTCTGGAACTGGCGCTGGAGGCGGTGGGAGAACGGCTTCTGGCCAAGGGGATCCAGACAGGAAAGTTGTTTGATTTGTAACCGTTTGGAATATTTACTGTCAATCAGGGTGAACGCATCTATGCGTTAAACCGCGCGCGGGGCAGAGGCGCTCCGGACGGCGGCGTCTGCGGATCATGAGAGGAATCACGGAGGATGATGGAGGACAGCAAGATTATAGATCTGTATTTTGAGCGCTCGGAGGAGGCCATCACCCGGACCGCCGAGAAATATGGCCGTCTGTGCCGCAGTATTGCTCTGCGTATTGTGGGAAGTTACGAGGATGCCCAGGAGTGTGAAAACGACACTTATGTGGCGGTGTGGAACTCCATACCTCCCACCAGACCCAATATTTTTTCCGCTTTCCTCAGTAGAATCAGCCGGAATATTGCGCTGAACCGCTATGAGTACAACCGGGCGGGCAAGCGCAACAGTCAGTTTGATCTGGTGCTGGAGGAATTGGAGGAATGTCTGGCCTCGCCCTGTTCCGTGGAAGATTCTTACATTGCCGGGGAAATTGCAGGAATGATAAATGAATTTCTGGAAAAACTGAAGGCAGAGACAAGGGTCATATTTGTGCGTAGATACTATTACGCGGATTCCGTCAAAGAGATTGCGCAGAGGCTGGGCGTGGGCGAGAGTAAGGTCAAGACCACCCTGTTCCGGGTCAGGCAGGAACTGAGAGCATATCTGGAAACCCAGGGCGTGCAGGTGTGATCAGAAAGAGCCGCGGAGCTGAAAATCAGAAAGGGACAGTAAATATGGGTAGAATCAGCAGAGAAGATCTGTTCCGGGAGATCGGGGAGATCGATGAGACATATGTGGAAGAAGCGCGGCGGGCTGGGCGGTCCCGCAGGGTAAAGCCCTGGGTGGGCGGCACTCTGGCGGTGGCGGCCAGCCTGGTGTTCTGCGTGGGGCTGGGCTATGCGGCTCTGCAGTTTATGCCCCGCATGGGAAGTACAGGAAGCGATACAGAGGGCGCCCCCAGCGCAAATGGAGCAGCCATGGAGGCGGCGCTTACGGAAGGGGAAGCAGAGCAAATGTCCCTGGAGACGGTTCCCGAGGAGACGCCCCCGGATCAGGGGGTCGCATATGATGGGAGTATGGAAAGCGGCATAGATACGGAGCAGACTGCGGGCAGCCCGGTCCGGGAGGACAGGGGGGAGGGGGCGATGGAGGAGTCGCCCCTGCTGACGGATTTGCAGGTAGAGAAAGAGAATCTGACCCAATCAGAGAGCGTAAGGGAACTGACATGGGAGGAGGCCCGGGCCGACGCGGTCTTTGGACGCTATGTGGATGTGCCGGTGCCGGAGGGATATGGTTATACCTGCGGAAGTCTTTCTCCGTCAGCCCTGCGTGTCACCTGGAATAAGGGGATGGAGGAGATTGCCATAGTCTGCAGGCAGGCGGATGAGAGTGTCAGCGACTGGCTGGTGGATGTGGAGAAGCCGGAGGAATATGACATGGGGCTGTATACCATTCCCTGGAGCGAAAGCGTGCCTCAGGAATTGTATATATTATTGACCAACGCCACCTTCAGCCCGGACCAGATCACTCCTGAGATCGTGGCCGCCAGAACCTGGCAGGCATCGGAGGAAGGAGACGCTTCGGGCAGGCGCACCAGCATCAATATCCTGTACAGGGACAATGTGCTGGTGGAAATCAGCAGCAAAGGGCCCTCGGAGGAGGAGATCTATGCTCTGATAAATCTGGAAAATTAGACATGGGGAGAGGAATATTCTGAATTTTATCAAATGCCTATTTTCCTATTTACGAAGTCAGCCTTTTTCGCTATAATAGAAAAAATGATTTGAGGCGGAGGGGAAGAATGAGAGTTGCGTACACGGGCAGACAGATGAATATGCCGGCAAAAATGTGCAGGGCTTTCTATTCCCTTTTTTCTATCAGTGCTTCGATCACATATATTGACAGAATAAGCCAGTAGTTTTATACTGGCTTTTCTTATGGCTTTTGCGTGCCAAGAACAACGGATCTTCAATGGGAGGATGAATATGAGTAAAAGAATGGACATCAAAAAAGTACTGATTATCGGATCGGGCCCCATCATCATCGGCCAGGCCTGCGAGTTTGACTATTCCGGCACCCAGGCCTGCAAGGCGCTGCGGCAGCTTGGATACCAGATTGTGCTGGTGAATTCCAACCCGGCCACGATTATGACCGACCCGGGGATCGCGGATGTGACTTATATTGAGCCCCTGAATGTGAAACGGCTGGAGCAGATCATTGCCAAGGAGCGGCCGGACGCAATTCTTCCCAACCTGGGCGGGCAGTCCGGTTTAAACCTCTGCTCCGAACTGGCAAGCGCGGGCGTGCTGGACAAGTACAATGTGAAAGTGATCGGTGTGCAGGTGGACGCCATCGAACGGGGAGAGGACCGCGTAGAATTTAAAAAGACCATGAACAAGCTGGGGATCGAGATGGCCCGCAGTGAGGTGGCCTACTCTGTGGAGGAGGCACTGGCCATTGCCGACAGACTGGGCTATCCGGTGGTACTGCGCCCGGCCTATACCATGGGCGGCGCAGGCGGCGGTCTGGTGTACAATGTGGAGGAACTGCGGACAGTCTGCTCCCGGGGCCTGCAGGCTTCCCTGGTGGGACAGGTGCTGGTGGAGGAATCCATTCTGGGCTGGGAAGAGTTGGAACTGGAAGTGGTGCGGGACGCCAGAGGCAATATGATCACCGTCTGCTTTATCGAGAACATTGATCCTCTGGGGGTACATACCGGAGACTCTTTCTGCTCTGCCCCCATGCTGACCATTTCCCCGGAATTGCAGGCCCGGCTTCAGGAGCAGGCCTACAAGATTGTGAACGAGGTGGAGGTAATCGGCGGCACCAATGTGCAGTTTGCCCATGATCCCGTCAGCGACCGTATCGTGGTTATCGAGATCAATCCCAGGACTTCCCGCTCTTCGGCTTTGGCCAGCAAGGCCACGGGATTCCCCATTGCCCTGGTGTCCGCCATGTTGGCGGCGGGTCTGACCCTGGACGAGATTCCCTGCGGCGTGTGCGGCACATTGGACAAGTATGTACCCGGCGGGGATTATGTGGTAATCAAGTTTGCCCGGTGGGCCTTTGAGAAATTTAAGGACAGTGAGGATAAACTGGGCACCCAGATGCGGGCCGTGGGCGAAGTTATGAGCATTGGCAAAACCTATAAGGAGGCGTTTCAGAAAGCCATCCGCAGTCTGGAAATCGGACGTTACGGCCTGGGCTTTGCCAAGGATTTCCACGAGAAAAGCAAAGAGGAATTGCTGAAGCTGCTGGTATATCCCACCAGCGAGAGGCAGTTTATCATGTATGAGGCTCTGAGAAAAGGAGCCACGGTCGAAGAACTGTTCAAACTTACCAAAATCAAACATTACTTTATTGAGCAGATGAAGGAACTGGTGGAGGAAGAGGAAGCGCTGCTGGCCATGAAGGGCAGCGTGCCGGAGAAGGCCGTGCTGGAACATGCCAAGAAGAACGGTTTTGCAGACCGTTATCTGAGCAGGCTTTTGGAGGTGCCGGAGGAGGAAATCCGCAGGACCCGCATAGGTTATGGCATCACAGAGAGTTGGGAGCCGGTGCATGTGTTCGGCACCCAGAACAATGCCTACTATTATTCCACCTACAATGCGCCGGATAAAACGGTATCTTCCGATAAAAAGAAAATTATGATCCTGGGCGGCGGCCCTAACCGCATCGGCCAGGGGATCGAGTTTGACTACTGCTGCGTGCATGCGGCATTTGCCCTGAAGGAACTGGGTTTTGAGACCATTATTGTGAACTGCAACCCGGAGACTGTGTCCACGGATTATGACACCTCGGACAAGCTGTATTTTGAGCCTTTGACGCTGGAGGATGTGCTGAGCATCTATGAGAAGGAGCAGCCGGTGGGTGTCATCGCCCAATTCGGCGGACAGACCCCCCTGAATCTGGCGGCGGATCTGAAAAAGAACGGTGTGCGGATATTGGGCACTTCCCCGGAGGTCATCGACATGGCTGAGGACAGAGACTTGTTCCGGGGCATGATGGAGAAGCTGGAGATCCCCATGCCGGAGGCCGGGATGGCGGTAGATGTGTCGGAGGCTTTGGAAATCGCCGACAGAATCGGCTATCCCGTTATGGTGCGCCCTTCCTATGTGCTGGGAGGCCGGGGGATGGAGGTGGTCAGCGAGCCGGAGAGCCTGAAGCAGTATATGGCGGCGGCTGTGGGCGTGACCCCGGACCGTCCCATCCTGATTGACAGATTTCTGCGCCATGCTACGGAGTGCGAGGCGGATGCCATTGCGGACGGTGCGTATGCCTATGTGCCTGCGGTGATGGAGCATATCGAACTGGCGGGAGTACATTCCGGTGACTCGGCCTGTATCCTGCCCTCCAAAAACATTTCTGCAGAATTGGTGGCCACCATCAGAGACTATACCCGCAGGATCGCTCAGGAGATGGGAGTATGCGGTCTGATGAACATGCAGTATGCCATTGAGGACGGCAAGGTATATGTGCTGGAGGCCAACCCCAGGGCGTCCCGCACCGTGCCTCTGGTTTCCAAAGTCTGTGGCATACAGATGGTGAAGCTGGCCACCCGGATCATGACCCGGGAATTGACGGGCGAGTCCTCTCCCATCGAGGGAATGAAAGAAGTAAAGCCCGTATATTACGGGGTAAAAGAGGCGGTGTTCCCCTTCAATATGTTCCAGGAAGTGGATCCGGTGCTGGGGCCTGAGATGCGTTCCACCGGAGAGGTGCTGGGACTTGCCACCAATGTGGGGGAGGCCTTCTTCAAGGCCCAGGAAGCTACCCAGACCAAGCTGCCCACCTCGGGTACAGTACTGTTTTCCGTCAGCAGCAAGGACAAGCCTGAAGTGGTGGAGATTGCGGGTATCTTTGCGGAATGCGGTTTCAACATCCTGGCCACCGGAACCACCTATGAACTGCTGATCAAGAACGGTATTGCGGCGAAGCATATCAACAAGATGCAGGAGGGCAGGCCCAATATTGTGGACGAGGTGATGAACGGCAAGATTCAGCTGATCGTGAACACCCCGGCCACCAAGGAAGAGAAGCGGTTTGACGACAGCTATATCCGCAAGACAGCCATTAAGGCTAGAGTACCTTATATGACTACAATGGCGGCGGCCAAGGCCACGGCCGAGGGTATCCGCACAGTGATCAAGGAGGGCGAAATCGGTGTAATGTCCCTGCAGGAGATCCACAGGGCGATTCAGTAATAATATCACAGGCATAAGAATTGCCATGGGAGTCCGGCAAAGGCGCGGGGGTTTCCGTGGCAATTATGCTGTGCGTTTGGGAACGGTGAAAAATATCGGCCCTGCGCGGCTGCATGGGAGTTTGGGGAGCGCAGATAGAGGGAGAATGAGATGGAACTGTGGGACGCATATAACGAGGCAGGAGAAAAGCTGGGATTTGACCTGGTCCGGGGACAGAAAATTCCGGACGGAGTATACCATCTGGTCTGTGAGGTGGTAGTGCGGGGAACGGACGGGGATTTTTTACTGATGCAGCGTTCCTGGGAAAAGGAAGTATCTCCCGGTAATTGGGAGATCGGCGCAGGGGGCAGTGCCCTGAAGGGAGAGGATGCCCTTACCGGGGCCTGCCGGGAACTGCGGGAAGAGACAGGCATTGAGGCAGCAGGGGAATTGCGGGAACTATACCGTGTCGTATGCAGGGAACACCACGCCATATACCAGGGCTATCTGCTGGTGACGGACTGGCCCAAGGAGAGAATTGTGCTGCAGGAGGGGGAGACGATCGCCTGCAGATGGCTGCCGCTGGAGGCATTTTTGGATTTTTATGATCGGAGTCTTTCCATCGGCTCCCAGAAAGGAAGGCTTAAGGCCTTTGTTGAAGGAATCCGCCGGCTTTGAGACAAGGGCGGATCTTCTTGATATGCTGCACCGACAGCACCTGGATGCATAAAATGAAAATAGGAATATGGTCAGGTGCAGAGAGGTGAATCGGAAATGTATAATGAATGTAATAGATCCTGCTGCTGTCGCTGCTGTCAGGGGCCGGCAGGTCCCCAGGGCCCTGCCGGGCCGCAGGGAGAGCCTGGTTTGCAAGGTCCTGCGGGACAGCAGGGAGAAACAGGCCCTCAGGGTCCGGCGGGACCGAGAGGAGAGATGGGGCCGCAGGGAGAAGCAGGCCCCCAGGGCCCGGCGGGACCGAGAGGAGAGATGGGGCCGCAGGGAGAAATAGGTCCGCAAGGCCCGGCAGGACCACAAGGAGAAACGGGCGCACAGGGAGAAGCAGGACCGAGAGGAGAAGCAGGCCCTCAGGGCCCGGCGGGACCGAGAGGAGAAACAGGCCCAAGGGGAGATATGGGCCCGCAGGGAGAAGCAGGCCCCCGGGGGGAGCCCGGCCCCATTGGCCCGGGGATTCAGCCGGTATATTTTAACGCGGTTATGCAGGGAGGATTCCAGACGGTTGCTCCCGAAGATAACGTTCGATTTCTGCTCGCGTTTCAGTCCGGCGATTTTTCATTTACCCCGAATACCTCGGAGATCACCGTCAATACAGAGGGAATCTACAGAATAGACTATACCCTGTTGATTCGTCCTGCCGCAGGACTGGAAAATATTGCCTATGCAGTTGCCATCAACGGCGTGGAAAATCCTCTGTCGTTTTTCGGAATATACTCGGACGATGCGGTCAACACGGAACGCGCCGAACTGACGGGTATGTTTATCACATCCATTACCGCCGGATCAACCGTGGTACTGCGCAACAAGTCGTCCAGTGCAGACTATCTGGCAGGAACGGGAATTGACAACCAGGCAGTCAACCATGCCGCCATTTTACTGCAGCGGATTGCCTGACGGTTCGGGGCCCGTGGTCATATCGCAAAGAGCCGTCCTACATGAAAAAACGGGCGGCTTTTTTGAAAGCATTTTAATCAGTTCACAATTCCCATACGTTTTATGTTATACTATGCTATATGAATTTGTATCCCATTGTTTTTCCGCAGCAGGGTTTGCAATATCCAATGGGAACAATTTATACCGGGGAAAGCTCAGGGGAAACCATACTTACGGCATATTTATTGTTTTGAAGGGTTAGAGTCTATAATGGAAAGGGGCTTTGATAAAATGAATACAGATCATGAATTGCTTAAGAATCTGGATAAACTGCATACAACCGAATTAGGTGTAGAACGTATTAAAAGAAATCTGTCATTAGATACGGATGATGTGGTTGACTGGTGTAAGACTCAAATCAATTCTGCCGATGCAGTAATAATACGGAAGGGGAAAAATTGGTATGTGAATGTGGACCATTATATACTGACGGTAAATGCCTATAGTTATACGATTATTACGGCACATTCCGGATCAGGCAATAAAGTTGATAATTGCATGGGCCAAATGACATATGAAAAAAACAGTGGCGGAAAGTAATGCTAACATATTTTTTCGATCAAGTGAAAAACACATAAAGGCCAGACAGGGGGGAACGGTCAGACCCAACAGCACAACCGAATTTGCCATGCCTCTGTAATACATGATCCAGCTGGCAAAATAGAGCAGGCAGCAAATCAACACGGCAGCAATCAGAAACGTGAATCCCAGCGGTTTCCGCCCTCTGTTTTGACAGGCGCAAAGGGCAATAACCATCAGTACCTGAAAGACGGAACCGATTGCGTCAAGTGTCCCGGTAACAGAATCTGTCCTCAAGAGATCATTGGGGGCAGGAACCGCAAACCAGATGAAATTGGGAACCATAATACCCAGAAACAAAAGCAGCCCCCAGATATCAAAACCCAATTTATATTTTCCAGGCATCCATGTGCCCCCTCTCTCATAAAATTTCCGAATTAAACGCGGATATAACGGCAGTTTAAAGTTTGCATTTCCTGTTACTTTAAAAATTTATACCATATGAGGTAAGTTATGTCAAAAAAAAAGTATCATTATGATAATCATGGAGGGCCGGTTTTCCGCCAATGGAAATGTAAAACGGAAGTGCCCGATTGGAACAGGGAGGAAAGAATATGACGGCGGATACTTTTTACCCTATTCTAATGGTTCACGGAATGGGCTTTCGCGACCGCAGAAGGCTGTGCTACTGGGGCAGGATTCCCGGGGTTCTTGAGGAAAACGGTGCAAGAGTCTGTTTCGGCGGCCAGGACGGCGGCGGCTCGGTGGAAAGCAACGCAGCGCAGCTTAGGTCAAGACTTAACCAGGTGCTTGCGGAAACGGGTGCGGAAAAGGTCAATATAATCGCCCACTCAAAAGGGGGACTTGAGGCGAGATATCTGATCTCGTCAATGGGCTGCGGCGGAAAAGTCGCTTCGCTGACAACGCTTTCTACGCCTCATAATGGTTCACTGACCGTGGATAAACTTATGAGAATCCCCATTCCCGTGGTGAAATTCGGCTGCAAAGCCGCTGATCTGTGGTTCAGGCTGATGGGAGATAAAAGTCCCGATACTTTTAGCGCGATCAATATGTTCAAAACCACATCAGCGGAAAAGTTTAACATCGAAAATCCCGATGATCCCCAGGTATATTATCAGAGTTTCGGATTTGTGATGAAGGGTTTTACTTCTGATATTGCAATGTGTTTACCGTGGCTTGTAGTACATGCGGTTGAAGGCGATAACGATGGCCTGCTGGCTCCGCGGGCAGTAACATGGACGAATTTTATGGGCGTTTACAAAGGTGGCGGCAGACGGGGAATATCCCACTGTGATGAGGTCGATCTGCGCCGCCGCCGCATGGATGTCAGCGGCGAAGGGGATATCACGGACTTTTATCTGCATATTGTATCCGACTTGAAAAAGAAAGGATTTTAAAAGTGATATGAGTACAAAGGGTATTTCACAGGAAAGATATGGGCATTTTGAGGAGATTCAGATACAGCTAAGGGATATACTTGGTGAGTTATATGACGCGTCGCGTCTGGAACAGGGAGATATTCTGGTAATCGGCTGCTCTACCAGCGAGGTGGCAGGGGGACGTATCGGCACTTATTCCAGTCAGGAGATCGGGGAATGCCTGTTTCGGACAGCCCATCTTTTTTGCAGGGAAAGAGGAATTTACCTGGCCTGCCAGTGCTGTGAACATCTGAATCGGAGTCTGATTATTGAGAAAGCCTGTATGAAAGAACATCGTCTGGCCAGAGTCAATGCGGTACCGCAGCTAAAGGCAGGAGGCGCTTTTGCCACGGCCGCATACCGCCATATGCAGGAACCTGTGGCGGTGGAAGGGATTGTGGCCCAGGCGGGGGTGGATATCGGAGATACTTTGATCGGTATGCACCTTGCGCCGGTGGCGGTGCCGGTTCGTACCAGGCAGAGGAGGATCGGACAGGCCCATGTGGTCTGTGCCCGTACCCGGGCCAAATATGTGGGGGGAAGCCGGGCAGCATATGACGACTTCCTGTAATGGGATAGAAAAACTGGCGGAACATTTTGAGGTATCCAGAAGGGCCATTGGCCGGTATATCGATTCTTTGTGCAGGGCCGGAATTTCGATCTGTACCAGGCAGGGAATAAACGGCGGTATCTCTATCATGGAGAACTACCGGCTGGAGAGGACACTGCTGTCCGGCCGGGAGATGCGGGAGATTCTGGAAGGGCTCCGGGGACTGGACAGTGTGAGTGGGAGGGACTATATCTGGATTGATTTGTCCTCCTGGTACAAGGGCTCCCTGGCCTCGAAGATAGAAAGGATCCAATCGGCCATAGAGGGCAGACGGCTGTTGGAATTCCGATATTACGCGCCGGGACTACCGTCTTTTTAAATTGAACCGCATGGACCATGTGGCGGTGTCCGGGCAGGAATTTTCAGAAAGGAAGATTTCCCGGCCGGACTTTTCAGATGAAAAGATATTTCCAGGTGGTATTCATGTAAAAGTTCTCTTTTCTCCGGAGGTTAAATGGCGTCTGATCGAGAGTTTTGGGCCGCATTGCTTTGCGGAGCGGGAGGATGGCCTGCTGCTGTTTGAGGAGGAATACACTAATGAGGATCACCTTCTGTCATGGTTGCTGGGATTTGGGGACAGGGCCAGGGTGCTGGAGCCGGAGTCCGTCAGGACTGCGATTCTTGGCGCGGCGGAAAACATGGTCCGATTATATGGCGCCGGGCAGGAAGAGGAACGGACACCTTAAACAAATATTAAAGTTTGGGCTATATTCATGCAGCGGATTTTCCTGTATAATAAAGCAAAAAGGCAGTATTGGTACAGATATGTGTCGAGGGTATATGCCCGGGCTGCATACATATAATATTGCCTGTAAAAGTAATTCGACAGGAGAAGACCATGTATCATATACTGCTGTGTGACGATGAGAAAGATATTGTGAATGCGCTGGAGATTTATCTGAACCAGCCGGATTATTGTTTCCATAAAGCATATGACGGGCAGGAAGCGCTGGAAATAGCCGGCCGGCAGGAATTGCAGCTGATTCTGATGGATGTGATGATGCCCCGGATGGATGGACTGGAAGCCATGAACCGTATCCGGCAGTTTTCCAATGTACCCGTTATTTTGCTCACGGCCAAGGGAGAGGATTTGGATAAGATATTAGGGCTGAATGCAGGGGCGGACGATTATATTACCAAGCCATTTAATCCCATGGAGGTCTGCGCCAGAGTCCGTTCCCAACTGCGGCGGTATATACAATTGGGCAGTGGTTCCCGGAAAGGCGGAATGCTGAGGATCGGAGGCATCCAGCTTGACGACACAGGCAAGACGGTTTTTCTGGACGGGGAGGAGATCAATCTCACCCCCACGGAATACGAGATCCTGAAACTGCTGATGGCGCATCCGGGTCAGGTCTTTTCCCCGGCGGAGATTTATCAGCAGGTGTGGAAGGACCAGCCCATCGGCAGCGAGGGCACGGTGGCGGTGCATATCCGGCATCTGCGGGAAAAGCTGGAGATTAATCCTGCGGATCCCCGTTATCTGAAGGTGGTCTGGGGACAGGGCTACAAAATGGAAGGGGGCATCAGTATATGAGAATGAACACGGTTTCAAAGTGTTTCCTGTACCTGGTAATGGTGTCTTTGATAGGGGTATCCGTATTCTGTCTGTCCGCCGGCATCTGCTGTACGCGCCTGGAGGATTTCAGACGGCAGGACGTCAATCGGATACTTGCACTGGAAAATCTGGCCCGGACCCATGCCGAAAACATCATGAATATTTATTTATCCCAGGGTATGGAGCAGGTAAATGTTTACGCAGAGGATGAAAATGTAAACTATATTATTCACAAGGTATCCGGCAGGCGTGTGGGAGGAAATTACAGGACTGAGGAAGGAGAACAGATTCTCAGACTGGAAGGCAGGACACTGGAGTATACCTTTCAGTTCCCGGAAGAGGGAAATGAGGAACCTTCGGGTTATCTGGTCAGGATTGCCTATCTGCATACAGACCAGATACATAATGTCTGTATTGATCTGGAGGGCCTGCCCCAGGATCTGCGGGTATGGGCCAGAGGATTTTACGTGTCGGCAGTGGTTGCGCTGGTTCTGGCCGGGGGCATTCTGCGTTCTTTTATCATGGCTGTGGGGCAGGGATTGGAAAAACGCGGGAAGCAGGGAAAAAGGATGTCCGGAAAACCATGGAAGGTGTTTTTACTCTGGGGGAGTATGGCGTTGCTGCTGTGGCTGTGGGAGTGCAGGCTGCCGCAGATATGGGAGATTCCCCTCAACTGGGAGGAGGGATCTGAGCACGTTAAGGCACTGCTGGGTCAGAGCATCCGAGACTGGACGTTTTGCGGACTGTTATGGGGGATTCTGGCCACTGGTTTTGCACTGCACCTGACCCGATACAGGAGGATCGGACATATCGGACAGAGGGGCCTGCTTATGAAGGTGTGCAGAAAGCCCAGGGAGGCGCTGGAGCAGTTGTCCTGGCCCAGGAAGGCTGTGCTTATCCTGATACTGGTCTGCGGGCTGGAGGCGGCCCTGCTGGGGGTGGCCCAGTACCGGGTGATGCAGGGGAAGGGCCTGGAAGCCCTGAGGACATGGCTGACTGCAGGAGGCGGCGCTTTTCTGGTCTGGGGGCTGTGGATTCTGGAAAAATCGGTTTTGGTGCCCCTGGTACTGCGGACGGCCAGAGGGATGGAACGGCTTCGAACTTCCGGCAGGGAACTGGCCAAAGGGAACCTGGGCTACCAGATTCCATTGGAGGGTATAAAGGGGGAAGCTCTGCGGTTTGGCAGGGATTTAAATGCCATATCTCAGGTGGTGGCGGATGCGGTGGAAGATCGGATGAAGAGCGAACACCTGAAGACGGAATTGATTACCAATGTTTCCCATGATATCAAGACGCCCCTGACTTCCATTATTAACTATGCAGACCTGATCGGCCGGGAACCTTCGGATAATGAGAAGATTACGGAGTATGCCCAGGTGCTGCACAGACAGTCCACCAGGCTGAAAAAGCTGATTGAAGACCTGATGGAGGTGTCCAAGGCAGCCACCGGCAATCTGGAGGTACATTTGGAGCGCTGCCAGGCGGGCGTGCTGCTCAGCCAGGCAATGGGAGAATTCGAACAGAGACTGCAGGAGAGAGAGATTGACCTGATTATTCGGCAGGGACAGGAGCCTGTATGGATCATGGCGGACACCCGGATGTTGTGGAGAATACTGGACAATCTGATGACGAATATCTGTAAATACGCCCAGAGCGGCACCCGGGTGTATCTGAATCTGGAGACCCATGAAGGGCAGGCCGTCCTGGTTTTTAAAAATATATCCAGTCATCCTCTGGAAATGGATGCCGAAGAACTGATGGAACGTTTTGTGCGGGGAGATAAGTCCAGGCACACCGAGGGCAGCGGCCTGGGATTGGCCATTGCCAGAAGTCTGACGGAACTGCAGGGAGGGAGCATGCAGCTTACCACAGACGGAGATCTGTTCAAAGTGACGCTGGCCTTTCCGATGGCGCAGGAAGATGAAGGCAGGATAGAGATTGCGGAAGCGGCAAATTTGCAGGCGCGTAATGATTAAAGTTGGGAAAAACGGCATACACTAAGCTAAAACAGTATCTTGTGGTAACCCCACAAAAGGAGGAGATTATGCAGGCAGAAACCTATCCCTTTGTAGTGCAGCCGCTACCCTACGACTATGACGCGTTGACCCCGATTTTAGATGAAAAGACGCTGCACTTTCACCACGACAAGCATTACAAGACATATGTGGATAACCTGAACAGCGCGCTGGCAGACTATCCTGAGTTGCAGAAGAAAAGCCTGAAGGAACTGCTGATGAGTCTGGACAGCCTTCCGGCGGCGGCCCAGACCCCGATCCGCAACAATGGAGGCGGTGTGTTCAACCATGAACTGTATTTTGGAACCATGCGCCAGCCCATGGGCCAGATGCCGGAAGGTGCGTTGGCGGATGCCATCAACAGGGATTTCGGCAGCTATAACCAGTGGAAGGAGCAGATGAAGCAGGCGGCAATGTCCCAGTTCGGCTCCGGGTGGGCCTGGCTGGTTACGGATAAGGACGGCAGACTTTCCATCCTGCAGACCCCCAACCAGAATGTGCCGGATATGTCAGAGGTGACGCCCATATTACTGGTGGACGTGTGGGAACATGCCTATTACCTGCAGTACCAGAATCTGCGCGCGGCCTATCTGGAGGGCTGGTTTAACCTGATCCACTGGAAGAAAGTGCAGTGTTTATACGAAGAAGCCGTCAAGACGGGCGCAAAACACTGAACCGGTAAGAGGTATTTATCATGAACCAAAGAAATTACCAGCGGGAGCTGGACCATATACTGTCAGGGCTGACCAGGGGGGAGAAGCGGCTGTTTCTGCACAGTTGCTGCGCCCCCTGCAGCAGCTATGTGCTGGAATACCTGAGTGGGTATTTTCAGGTCACGGTATTTTATTATAACCCCAATATTTCCTTTGAGGAGGAATACAGGCATCGGCTGGCGGAGCAAAAACATCTGATCGCCTGTTTCAATCGGGAGGGCATTGGCTTCCCCATTCAGGTGATGGAGGGCGAATACCTGCCCGAGCGGTTCTTCGGTATGGCCAGGGGCTTGGAAGACTGTCCGGAGGGAGGGGAGCGCTGTGAAGGATGCTTCCGGCTGCGGCTGGAGGAGACGGCCCGGCAGGCGCAGGCGGCGGAAGCGGATTACTTTGCCACCACTCTGTCCATCAGCCCCTTAAAAAACGCGCCGCTGCTCAATCGGTTGGGGGAGGAGCTGGCGGCTACATATGGCGTGCCCTGGCTGCCTTCGGATTTTAAGAAGAAAAACGGATATAAGAGATCGGTGGAATTGTCCGCAAAGTATGAACTGTACCGCCAGGACTACTGCGGCTGCGTGTTTTCCAGACGGGCCGGGAAGTGAAACTTCCCTATTTCCTGTATTTTGAAATTTCCTGTTGCCACGCAGAGAAAAAAAGGCTATAATGGGCCCATAATTTTGTGTGGCGAGGAGAGCGTGCTTATGAAAAAGTGGTTGGATATCATATCTGAGGAGATGCAGGCGGCTTTTGAGGCGGCCGGATACGGGGAGGCGGAGGCGGGAAGCCGGTTGGGACGCGTGACATTGTCCAACCGTCCGGACCTGTGTGAATACCAATGTAACGGAGCCATGGCAGGAGCCAAGAAGTTCAGGAAGGCGCCCCTTGCGATTGCAGGCGAGGTGGCGGAAAAGCTGCGGGACAGCAGGGTGTTCTCCCAGGCAGAGGCGGTGGCCCCTGGCTTTTTAAATTTGAAAATCTCGGGAGAATATCTGCGGGAGTACCTGGAGGAGATGCGCAGAGCGGAGAAATTTGGTCTGGAAGAGCCGTCCAAGCCCCGGAAAATCATGATAGATTACGGCGGGGCCAATGTGGCCAAGCCTTTGCATGTAGGACACCTGCGCTCGGCCGTTATCGGCGAGAGTATCAAGCGGATCTGCCGGTACGCCGGCCATGAGGTCATCGGGGATGCCCACCTGGGGGACTGGGGACTGCAAATGGGCCTGGTGACCCTGGGAATCCAGGAGCGTCAGCCGGAACTGGTGTATTTTGATGACAGCTATGAGGGGGAGTATCCTTCCGAACCGCCCTTCACCATATCCGAACTGGAGGAAATCTACCCGGCCTCCAGCCAGAAATCCAAGGAGGACCCGTCGTACAAGGCCCGGGCCATGGAAGCTACCTACAAGCTGCAGACCGGCGTAAGGGGCTATCGCGCCCTGTGGCAGCATATTATGAATGTGTCCGTGGCAGACTTAAAGAAAGTGTACGGCAGTCTGAATGTGGAATTTGACCTGTGGAAGGGTGAAAGTGATGTGCGCGACCTGATCCCGGAGATGGTGCAGGACATGAAGGATAACGGCTATGCCTATATCAGCGAGGGTGCCCTGGTGGTGGATGTGAAGGAAGAGACGGACACCAAAGAGGTACCGCCCTGCATGATTCTGAAGTCTGACGGCGCGGCCCTGTATAATACATCGGATCTTGCTACGATTCTGGAACGTATGCGCCTGTATCATCCGGATCAGATCATTTATCTTACGGACAAGCGTCAGGATCTGTACTTTGACCAGATCTTCCGCTGTGCCCGGAAAACCGGCCTGGTGGAACCCGAAACCCAGCTCAGATGGATCGGCTTCGGCACTGTCAACGGCAAGGACGGCAAGCCCTTCAAAACCAGGGACGGCGGTGTGATGCGTCTGGAGGTTCTGATCCAGGAAACCAAGGAGGAGATGCTGCGCAAGATCCGGGAAGGCCGGGAGATGAGCGAGGAGGAGGCCAGGGAAGTGGCGGATATGGTGGCTATCTCGGCTTTGCTATACGGAGATCTGTCCAACCAGGCATCCAAGGACTATATCTTTGACATGGACCGCTTTACCTCCTTTGAAGGTGATACCGGCCCCTATATCCTGTATACCATTGTGCGGATCAAGTCCATCCTTTCCAAGTATGTGGAGCAGGGCGGCAGCCTGGACCGGGAGGAAGAACTGGAGTTGCTGGCGGCGGCAGGAGAGGCCCAGAAACAGTTGATGATGCAGTTGTCCGGCTTTAACGCCATGATGGAGAGCGCCAGTGAGGAGGCGGCTCCTCATAAGGTATGTGCTTTTATCTACGACCTGGCTAATGCATTCAATCATTTCTACCACGAAACCAAGATCCTGGCGGAGGAAGATCAGGCGCAGAAGGAGAGCCTGGTGGCGCTGCTGCTTCTGACCCGGGATGTGCTGGAAACCTGTATCCAGGTGCTGGGTTTTGAGGCTCCGGAGAAAATGTAGGCCAAATTTGTAAAATTGTGGTTGACAAACTTGTCTGTCCATAGTATACTAATCAAGTCGGTTGCAAGTGCAGCCGGCTTGAGGAATCTTAGCTCAGCTGGGAGAGCATCTGCCTTACAAGCAGAGGGTCATAGGTTCGAGCCCTATAGG
>BLLU01000050.1 GCA_011959105.1 Lachnospiraceae bacterium
TTGTGGAGAAATTGAAAGAAGTGGTAAAAATCTGACTATCAAATGCGTACAGCTTGCAGAACAAAGCAAGAAGCTGACCATCAAAGTGGACGGACAACAGAAACAGATTAGCCGCTTGACGGATAAGGTCATGGAGCAGAGCGATACCATAGACCGATTGCAGGAAAAAGCGTCTTATTTGGAGCGTTTGGAGCGTCATTTGGGCAGGGAACAGGTGCAGTCGATAGTGGAACGGTCTAAGGTATTAGAACAGGCAGAAAGGGCAAATAAACGCCCGAAACGTGCCTTTGAAATGAGCCGATAGGAAAGAGAGGATTGATTGGATATGACGGATATGGAGAAGAAAGTCATGGTGCGGCTGTGTGCAAAGATACTGGCGGAAACAGAGTTATATAATACGGATATGGAAGTGCGCAGTCTGATTGACTGGATATGCGTGTCGGAGCAGATAAAAGAGAACAATAATACAATCCGCAGTCTGACCGGGGAATACAAGAAGATAGAGCCGGAGTGCCGGGAGGGAGTGCGGGCGCAGTTGGAATGTATGAAAGAACTTTGCAAAGAGCGTAATAATTTGTATGAAAAGCAGAACGACTTGAAAGGGCAGAAATGGAAGATTGAGAAGTCGTTGGAACGATAAGAAATGTGGGGTGTGGCGGTTGCTATACCCTATATTTTATAGTGGCAGAAATAGGGAGAAAGTGATATAATCGAAAGCGTGATTTTAGATGGGAGATGAAATAGAATGAAAATAAATATTGAGGAGAATTTTGCGCTGCTTTTTGATAAGAATAATAATGCTGCATATAAAGCATTACAAACGTTACAAAAAGAATGTGAGGAATCGGATAAGATATACTGTTATATGGATAAGTTAGCCGATATGATGGACAGCGATAATTCCTATATACGGACAAGAGGGCTGACACTGATTGCTTGTAACGCTAAATGGGATAGAGATAATAAAATTGATGAAATCATCGTCGAATATTTGAAGCATATAGAAGATGTGAAACCGATAACCGCAAGACAATGTATAAAATTACTGCCTATGATTGCAAAGTATAAGCCGGAGTTAAAGTGTGATATTGTTTCCGCATTGCAAAAAGCGGATATATCAATTTATGCTGACAGTATGCAGCCATTGGTCTGTAAGGATATTCAAAATTCTTTGGCAGAGATAGAGAAACTATAAATTTATTGAGATTTTAAGGAGCGTGAAATAATGTATAACTGGTTTACGATAGATAAGATTGATGAAAATACATATATAATAAGTGAATATAGACATTGGGAGGAAACGCATTGTTATCTGTTGAATGGAAATATGCGAAGCCTGCTTATTGATACAGGGCTTGGCATTTCCAATATATATGAGGAAGTGTTGAAACTTACCGATAAACCCATTACGGCAGTAGCTACACATATTCACTGGGATCATATCGGGGGACATAAGTATTTTTCAGATTTTTATGCCCACGCTGATGAATTGGAGTGGCTGAATGGTAAGTTTCCTTTGTCAATCGGAACAATTAGAGAGATGGTCATAGACCGCTGTGATTTGCCTGACAGTTTCTGTGTGGATAATTATGAATTATTTCAAGGTATGCCCACAAAAGTGCTGGCAGACCATGATATGATTGATATTGGCGGTAGGGAAATTGAAGTGCTGCATACACCCGGACATTCTCTGGGGCATTTATGCTTTTGGGAAAAAAGCAGGGGATATTTATTTACAGGTGATTTGGTTTATAAAGGTGTATTGTTTGCATATTACCCATCTACTGACCCGGAAAGTTATCTTGATTCGTTGGAAAAAGTTGCGGCATTACCTGTGAAAAAAGTATTTCCGGGACATCATTCACTGGACATACAGCCGGAAATCTTAATTCGTATGCGGGATGCGTTTAGAAGTCTTAAGTCAAATGGAAAACTCCATCACGGAAGCGGGACATTTCAATACGGAGATTGGGGAGTATGGTTATAAAAATGGGCTGAAACTTTTCCTTATGTGTAGTATTTATATGGTGCTAGCACCATGTAATAAAGGTGGTTAAGGAGAAAATGGGAGTTGATGATTGATTGTTACGCTTTAGCACTTTTGAAAGCCTTATTTTGCAAGGTCTTTTGGACGTAAATAAATGCAAGGCGATATTTTATACCTTTACCCTAAAAAATGGGTTTTTACTGCGTAACATTTAAAAAACAGCTTGATAATCTGTGGAAATTTGCGAAAGGGGATATTATGACATATACAGAAAAGGAAATTAGTTATGCTGATTATGTTAGGCTAAGAGAAAGTGTTAATTGGAATAATTTTTATAAGGAACAGACTGAAAAGTGTTTGAAAAATACATTGTATTCAATAGAAGTTATAGATGATAATACAATTATAGGAATGGGAAGATTGATTGGCGATGGAATGTATTACATGATGGTAGATATTATTGTTGAACCGGGTTATCAAGGTCAAGGTATCGGAAGCAATATTGTTAATAAATTGATAGAATATGTTTATAGGGAAACACCCGTTGGTGGTCGATCAAGTATTCAGTTGATTGCTGAAAAAGGGAAAGAAAGTTTTTACGAAAAATTGGGATTTAAATTTATTCCGCATGAATTTTGTGGAAGTGCTATGCGAAAAGTAATTCGCAAATAGGTGTTTGAATGATAGCAATAAAAAAGGGTTTTGTGTCATATAATTTTGAAAAATGGCTTGCTAATCTGTGGGGATTTGCTATAATAAATGCGTGGCAACATTTTGGCAACAGAAAATCAGCGAGCCATAATAAATGATGTAATTGATGTAAAAACAGGCGTGTATTTGCATAAAACTTAAACAAATACAGTTAATGACAACAAAGAACACGCCGAGTTCGAATAGTCGGAGCTAAGCCGCAAAGCCCGTAAACACTAGGGTTTGGCGGCTTT
>BLLU01000051.1 GCA_011959105.1 Lachnospiraceae bacterium
GAAAATGTGGGTTACTGGCATCAGGCCCACAGCTTTGTGCGGGGCAACTGGAGGAACAGCGGAGAGACCAGCCCCATGATCCTGCAAAAGTGCTGTCACGACATGGATTTGCTGGTCTGGCTTACAGACAGCCGCTGCAAGCGTATTTCCTCCATGGGAAGCCGTTCCCATTTCCGGGAGGAGAACGCGCCGGAGGGCGCACCCCGCTATTGTATGGAAGGCTGTCCCGTGAAAGAGCAATGTCCTTATGACGCGGAGAAAATCTATATCACGGATGAGGTGACGGGATATGACGCAAAGGGGGCAGGCTGGCTTCAGAATGCGGTGATGGTACAGCCCACCAGGGAGGGCCTTCTGGAGACTTTGCGCACCAGCCCCTATGGCAGATGTGTGTACCGCTGTGACAACGATGTGGTGGACAATCAGTCCGTCACTATGGAGATGGAGAACGGGGTCACCGTAGGGTTCCATATGTGCGGCCTGAACCGCAACAATTACAGAGCCATACATATCATGGGCACAAAGGGAGACATCACCGGTAATCTGGAAGAGGAAGTGCTGGTGCTCCATCGGTTCGGCGGCAAGGAAGAGACTTTGCGGATTGACGCCCGGGAGACCGCCTCCGGGCACAGCGGAGGGGATTACGGTATGCTGCATGACATGTTTGAGGCCAGAAGCCAGGGCAGAGCCACCCTGACCTCTTTGCGGCAGTCGCTGGAGAGCCACTATATGGCGCTGGCGGCGGAACAGTCCCGGCTGTCCGGCGGCGCAATGATTGACCTCCGGGAGTTTGCGGGCGGAAATTAACCGCCCGGCGTCATGCCTGGCGGCGGTATTCCCCGGGCGTGACGCCCATATATTTTTTAAATAATCTTCGAAAGGTGATATCATTCACATAGCCGGAAGCCTTTGAGATGTCGTTGACGGACAAATCCGTCTCCGACAAAAGGCTGCAGGCATATTCTATTCTCTTTCTGTTTACGTATTCCAGAAAATTGTAATCCGTAATCTGTTTGATCCGGCGGCTGATGCTGCTCTCGGATAGCTGGAATGTTTCGGCCAGCTTACTCAGGGAGAGATCTTCGTCCCGCAGGTGGAGCTGCAGATAATCCATCAGGTTCTGCGCGGCGTTGAGAGACTGCTGCTCCCTGGATTCCAGCATATCTCGTTCCAGCCTGTCGCAGGCCAGGAAGGCCGATTCCTGAAGGCATTTCAGGGCATGGGGCTGCTCCGGCGTCCAGTTCAGCAGGGAAGCGGAGTCAAAAAGCAGGCCATGCTCCTTTTCTGCCCGGGATATGGCTTCCAGCAGTCGGTCTCTGGCATGGGTCAGGTGCTCCTTTTTGGTGAGACCGCAGCGGGAAATGGTCTGGAAATACAGGTTTAAGTTGTTGCGTGCCTCCGCAAACTGGCCTGTGCCAAAGGCGTTGGGGAGGGAGGCAAGACATGTGGGAAGGGCCAGCTTCAGAATGCCGGAGGACTTGACCCGGCTCCAGTAAATGCCCCGGCTGAAAGGGTCCGACGGCAGGTACTCCAGCGCGCTGCGGGATTGCTGGCATGCGGCGCCCAACTGCTCCAGATCGTCCACCGCATCGCTGACGCCCAGAAAAGCATCGGGGTTTACCTCTGCCAGCAGCGCCAGAAGCCTGGTCACGGCGTCACCGCATTTTTCCGGGGAGGAGGCGCTGATCAGGAAAATGCCCAGGTGTTTCCGAAAGGTGATATAGAGGCAGCCGGTTTCCCCGTCCCGCGTGGCCTGGGCCAGGCTCATCAAAAAGTCCTGGGTGGCCCGGGCGGTCAGAAGGCAGCAGCACACATGGTAGGGATAGGGGAACCGAATGCCGAGTTTCTGCAGCCCGGGAAGGACTTCTTTTCTGGGCTGGGCGCCCTCCAGCAACTCCAGGAGCATACTGTTCACCAGAAGGGGCCGGTAAATCAGAAGCTGCTCCTCCAGCAGGGATTTGTCTTTGAAGATGGAGGAAATAATGGATTTCAGCGCTTCATATTCCATATCTCTGTTGTCGCTCCGCTGTTCGGGGGAACTGACAATGTATGCCAGCTCCCGGATGGGGGCATAATTTTTACGGCAGATGGCGTGCGTCAGAGGAAGTCCGGACAGCAGCAAAAACGCCAGCCCGGCAGCCAGAATCCAGAGCCTGCGGTGCAGCCGTTCCCGCAGATAAGCATCGGAATAACCGGCAAAGGCTGTCCATCCGGAGTATTTGCCCGTATTACTCTGATAGCTGTCGTTTTCCATAAGCCCGGAATATATTCGGGAAAGTTCTTTCGGGTCAGCGCAGCGGTTGCTCACCACCAGTTGTCCCTCTCCGGCGAAAAGATAGTACTCCATATCACGGTTGTTCAGCAGCTGTTCAATATCTTCACGCATCTGTCTTTCATCCATGAAAATAAAGAGATTGCCGTAACGTCTGCTGTTGCTGTCGATCACGGAGAGCACAATGAGAGGATGCTGGGGAGTGCCCGTCTCCTCCACCGCGCCCCGGGGAAGAAAGAGGTAACTGCCGGATCCTAAAGGGCGCAGATATTCCGAAAAGACATTAGGACTCATGTTGAAGATGCTCTGGTAGAAACTCTCCAAAGTGAGAGTCCCGTAATCGGAGACCACAAACCCTTTGTTGTACAGATAGACCCCCAGCGTAGCCGCAAAACGGTTCAGCGCCTTGGCGGATACCAGATCGTGCTGTGCGGCAAAGAGGGTGGTGGAGTCCAACAGGGAAAAATCCAGGTCCGTGGCGGCGTTGGAGGACAGACTTAAAAGGCGCTCGCTCTGGCCCACACTGGCGGATAGCTTCTGGCAGGCGGACAGCCGGTCGTCCGCGTAATAAGCCAGATTGGCGGCTGCCTGCAGAGTATTGTTCCTGATGGTATGGGAATCCTGATAAAAGAGGAAGAGTCCCGCCGCAAGGAGCAAGAGAAGGGAAGAGGCCGCATATAGCACATAGGTATGTAGGAACATGCGTCTGTAGGTGCGGGAATGTCTGAAAAAGTGGAACGCTTTCATGTTGGCCTCCTTGGTATCGTAGAGCATGGATGCGGCGTATCGGCTTCTTCAGGCTCCTTGCGGGTCTAAAGATCAATCGTTGATCAAAGAAGCGGATTCCGAATCCAGGAACAGATCAAAGTTCGGGTGCGTCTTTAACAGGGTGGCAGGGATTTCGGGTGTGGTGTCGTGGCTTAATGTATCCGCCACGGCTTTGGCTTTCACCTGGTGGGGAACTGCGGAGATAATGTGGCGGCACTGCATAATCTGCCATGCAGTCATGGAGATGGCCTGGGCCGGAACATCCGCCGTGGTGGCAAACCATCCTTCTCCCACCTGCTGCTGCTTGCATCTTTCGTTCAGATCCACCACGATGTAGCTCTCTCTGGTGTCAAAATCCGCCGGCGGATCGTTGAACGCAATGTGGGCATTTTCCCCGATGCCGATCAATCCCACATCAATGGGGGCTTTCTTCAGTTCCTCGGTGAGAGCGGGGATGGACTGGGGATTTCCGTCCACCAGATGATAGTCCTCCAGGGTCACCTTTGAAAGAAATCTTTCCTTTAAGTATTTGCGGAAACTGGCGGGATGGGTCTCGGGCAGCCCCACATATTCATCCAGGTGGAACATGGTGACTTTGCTCCAGTCCACATCCTCCTTCACCAGGGCCTCCAGGGTTTCAAACTGGGAACTGCCGGTGGACAGTACCAGGCGGGCCCTGCCATTTTCCGCAATGGCCTGGCGCAGCAGGGACGCGGTGAGCGCGGCGGCCTTCTCGCCCAGCAGCGCGGAAGTTTTCTTAATGTGTAAATTCATACTGATATCCTCCTTTGGTTTTCGGTATGGTGAACCTTATTGTTTACAGAATTCATTATATTATGAAAGGAATTCAAGACGCAACAAACCGTTCTTGCCAAAGATACAATTCTTGCCGTCCACCGGCATTTCCCGTAAAAAATTGGTGATTCTGACAGATTTGTATGTGTGCAAGAATGGATTGTTGTATAATCTGTCAGAAACAAATATGATGAAATTACTTCCGATACGCTTCGTCAGGGGCAGGCGGAATACAGACCGAGGCAATGGCCCGGACGGCATTCGGACATTGCGAACTTATTATACATTATACGAGGAGGTATAGCGAATGAAAAGAAACGGATGGAAAAAATTGTTGGCAACGGCAGGAGTCATGAGTCTGACCGTGGGATGCCTGTCCGGATGCGGGGGCGAGCCGCAGGGCAATCCCCAGACCGGTTCCACACAGCCCGGCAGCCAGGCGCAGGAACAGTCTCAGGAACAATCCCAGGAGGCGCCCGGGAGCGCCAAGGTCACATTCCCGCTGGCAGAGCAGGTGGAACTTACCATAGCCACGCCGGACGGCGCAGTGGCTTCCCTGGCAGACAATCTTCCTATATGGGAGGAGATTCAGAAACGCACCAACATTAAAATCAACTGGGATGTGACGGCGTCCAAACAGTATGTGGATGTCATGAAACTGCGGGTGGGCGCAGGCGGCGGGAAACTCCCGGATATCATGTTCCTGCCCAATGGCCTGAACCTGGCTGAACTGGGAGGAGAGGGTACCATCCTGCCCTTGGAAGACTACATTGCCAACTGTGAGAATATCCAGAAAGCATATGAGCAGTTTCCCAATGTAAAGGCGCTTACATCTGCGGACGGACATATTTATTCCGTGAACACTTTAAATGAGAGCGCGTATTTCGCTCCTTATAGCTTGGTTATCCGCAAGGACTGGCTGGACCGCCTGAATCTGGAGGTGCCGGAGACCATTGACGACTGGATGACCGTACTGAGGGCTTTCCGTGATCAGGACGCCAACGGCAATGGGGACAGCAGCGATGAAGTTCCCTTCTCTGCAGGCGGCCATGCCTGGTATACCACATATTGGGCCAATGCCTGGGGACTGCATCTGTTCCAGTCCGACGGCTGGTATCCGGATGAGAACGGCCAGATGCAGTACGAGTTTATCAGTGATGAGGCCAAGGAGTTTTACACCTGGCTGAATTCGTTCTATGAGGAGAAGCTGCTGGACGAGGAGTTCCTGACTCTGGGGGACGAAAACAAATTGTTTGAGAAAGTGGCCCGGGACGAGGTGGGCGCGTTTACCGCATATCCATCCCGCATTGCCACACTGGAAGCGGCGCTGGCCTCCAACGGCGTGGAAGGCGCGGAACTGATTCCCGTAATTCCGCCCCAGGGTCCCTATGCCAGAATGACCGAGGTAGTGGGAGACATGACCGTGAACGGGTATGTGGTGACCAAAGACTGTAAACATCCCGATGTGGCGGTAGCCCTGATGGACTTTATGATGAGCGAAGAGGGAAAAGAACTGATGAACTTCGGCATCGAAGGTGACACCTATGTGAAGGAAAATGACGGGACTTACAGCTTTACGGAGAAAGTGACCAACAATCCTGACGGCCTTTCCGCCAGCGAAGTTCTGAGTTCCTATGGCTGCCAGCTGGGACTCTGCTATATGAAGTCCGACAAGCGGGAGCAGGCCATGCTGTTCAGCTATCCGGAGGATCTGCAGCAGAAGATCATTGATGTGACGGATGCCACCAGGCCCTATATGGTGCCGGGCATGACATTACCGCCTGCCACCGAGGAGGAGAGTGATTCCATCAGCGGCCTTTCGGGAGACCTGGCCACCTACATCTGGGAGATGACGGGCAAGTTTACCGTAGGCACTGCCGACATCGAAGCGGAGTGGGACAATTATGTGTCCTATGTAAAGCAGCTGGACGTGGAAAAGATACTGGCCGTAAAGCAGGCCCAGTATGACAGACTTGTGTCCCAGCAGTAAGGAAAAGAAAGGGCCGGCTGTTGTCTGCCGGTCCTTTTCATAGGAAAAAAGTGTTTGTAGGGAACAGGCGGAACTAAAATAGAAAGGAGAAGGTTTCTTTGGAAGGAAAAGCAATGAAAAAACAAAAGCAGCCTTTAAAGAAGCGGGCGGCGGCGTGGGGGAAACGACTGCTGAAAAACATTAAGAGAGATAAGGCTCTGCTTCTAATCATCCTGCCGGTGGTGATACACTATCTGGTGTTTGTCTATTATCCCATGTATGGGAACATCATCGCTTTTAAAAAATATTCGGCAGTAAAAGGCATTATGGGCAGCGAATGGGTAGGGCTCAGATATTTCATACAGTTTTTTAATTCCCCTTATTTTACCAGAGTGCTGAAAAACACGCTTCTAATCAGCGTTTATAGCATCCTGTGGGGATTTCCCATCCCCATTATATTTGCCCTGATGACCAACGACTTAAAACATGGGGCATATAAGAGGATGGTGCAGGCAGTAAGTTATATCCCCTATTTTATCTCCACGGTTATCATCTGCGGTATGTTGGTGAATTTCCTCTCCCCCAGCTCCGGCATCATCAATTCCGTGATCAAGGCATTTGGAGGAGAACCCATCAATTTCCTCATGGATCCAAAATGGTTCCGGACAGTGTTTATTGCCAGCGGCGTCTGGCAGGGATTCGGATGGTCGGCCATCGTCTATCTGGCGGCGCTGACAGGAGTCAGCCAGGATCTGTATGAGGCCGCGAAGGTGGACGGGGCCAGCAAGCTGCAGCAGGTGTTCCATATATCCATTCCCTGCATCCTGCCCACCGTGATCGTCACTTTCATCATGCAGATCGGTACCCTGATGAGCGTGGGATATGAGAAGATCATCCTGCTGTATAATCCCGTCACTCTGGATGTGGCAGACGTGATCTCCTCGTATACATACAGGACGGGCCTGGTGGAGGGCAATTACAGTTTCGGATCGGCGGTGGGGCTGTTTAACTCTGCCATCAATCTGCTGCTGGTGATCTTTGCCAACAAGCTGAGCAGAAAGGTTTCGGAGGTGTCTCTATGGTGACTTGGAAAAAGAAAACAGCGCAGTTTCGCCCAAAGCGCCGCAGAATGTCCCCGGGGGACAGGATTTTTACATCCTGCAATTATGTATTCTGCTTTCTGGCGGCCTGCGTCACATTGTATCCGTTGATCTATGTGTTCAGTATGTCCATCAGCGCACCGGAGGCGGTTGTATCCAATCTGGTGAAGCTGCTGCCCAAAGGCTTTTCCCTGAAAGCCTACGAGATGGTATTCCGCAACAAGGAAGTCTGGCGTTCCTATTATAACACCATATGGTACACTGTGGTGGGCACGGCCATCAGCACCCTTCTTACCATGATGGCGGCCTATCCCCTGTCCAGGAGGCAGTTCTTTCTGCGCAGACAACTCTCCTTCTTTTTTACCCTCTCCATGTTTTTTTCGGGGACGTTGGTGCCCATGTATCTGTTGATCAACAGAATCGGACTTTATAATACGCGCTGGGCCATTGTGCTGCCCACGGGGGCCGCGGCCTACTATATCATTATGACCAGAACTTTTCTGTCCACCATTCCCGACAGCCTGTATGAATCGGCCAAGATAGACGGCGCTTCGGAGTGGACCATCCTTCGGAAGATATTTATTCCCCTGTCCATGCCCATTATGTCGGTATTGATTATCTACTATGCGGTACATCAGTGGAATGGCTATTTCAACGCCATGATCTATCTGCCCGGGCGCAAGGACCTGCAGCCCCTCCAGGTGTTTCTGATGAAAATTCTGATCAACAACGAGAGTGTGGGCGGAGAAGTGGCCGGCTCGGCCACCATGAGTATGATCAGCCTGCAGCTGAAATATGTGGTTATCGTGGTGGCGCTGGTTCCCATACTGTGCGTGTACCCTTTCCTGCAAAAGTACTTTATCAAGGGCATGATGATCGGGGCCGTGAAGGAGTAAAAGGAATAAGAGAAATAAGAGAAAGGAAGCCCTGCGGGGGCGGATTGAGAGGTGTGTATGAGCAGGAGACAGTTTTCCATGCAGGCTTACTGGGACAGAAGGGCGGCGGAACTGGCGCCCGCGCTGCGGTTCGGAAACTGCGGCATGGATTTCCCCGTATGGCAGGAGCGGACGCTGGAACGGCTGCTTAAACTCCTGGGGGAATTTCCCGAGAAGGTTCCTCTGGAGGCGGAGGTGGAATACTCCGTGGAGGAAGAAGATTTTATCCGGGAGAGGGTGGTATTTGACAGCGAAGCGTATATGTCGGTACCCTGCCAGGTATTGATTCCCCGGCATTTTAAAAAGGACCGCTCCCAGCCGGCCATTCTGTGTGTCCATGGCCACGGCAGCTTTGGAAAGGATCCGGTGGCGGGGCTTGTGTCCACGCCGGGGCATCAGGCGGACATTGATCTGATGAATTATGACTACGGCGCCCAGATGGCCCGGAAGGGATATCTCACATTAATGCCGGACCTGCGGGGGTTCGGGGAAAGGAGAGACGGGGACGACTATCTGGGACGGGACACCTGTAATGTGAACTTTCTCAAGGGCGGAATTCTGGGCCTGTATCCGCTGATGCTGAATATCTGGGACATGAAGTGCTGTGTGGATTATCTGTGTACCAGACCGGAGGTGGATCCCGGGCGCATCGGCATGATGGGTATGAGCCAGGGCGGTACTGTCACTGCCTTTACGGCGGCGGTGGAGCCCCGGATCAGGGCGGCGGACGTGATTGCCTATATCAACCCTTTTGCCTCCTTTGGAGTGCACAGAGGGAATTTCTGCGGTTCCCAGATTCTGCCGGAAATCCTGAAGTGGATGGATACGGACGATGTGGGAGGTCTCATTGCTCCCCGGTATCTGATGTTGGAGATGGGGACGGCGGATACCTGCTTTTATTTCCAGGATATGTGGCAGGGATATCTTCACGTGAAGGAAATCTATGAGGCGGCGGGGGCAGGGGACAGGCTCTGGACAGACATTCACCCGGGGAGCCATGCCTTCAGCGGCAGACGGGCGGAAGAATTTTTTGCGGAGGGTTTGGGGAAATGTTGATTTTTCAGGACAGAGACAGGATCGTGTTCGCAGGGGATTCCGTCACGGATATGGGAAGCGTCCATCCGGTGGGGGAGGGGCGCAATGAAGAATTGGGCACAGGCTATGTGAGGATGGTGGAAAATCTGTTGGCGGCCTGTTATCCCCGGCTGAGAATCCGGGTTACCAATTCGGGGGTCTCCGGCAATACCAGCCGGGAACTGCTGGAGAGGTATCAGCGGGACGTGGTGGATTTGCATCCCGATTGGGTGTCCGTCTGCGTGGGCATTAATGACGTGTGGCGGCAGTTTGACTCCCCCTCCATACCCGACAGGCAGGTCATGCCGGAGGAGTACAGGCAGAATATGGAACAGATGATACTGGCGGTAAAGGGAGTGACAAAGGGCATGTTTATCCTTTCTCCCTATTATATGGAGCCGAACCGGCAGGAGTCTATGCGGGCCAGGATGGATGAATACGGGCAGATATGCAGGGAATTGGCGGAGGAACATGGATGTATTTATGTGGACTTTCAGAAAATGTATGACGATTTTTGCAAAGTGCGTCACTCTTCCTCTATAGCCTGGGACAGAATACATCCCAACCAGATTGGGTCCATGATGATGGCCAGGGCATTTTTGGAGAAATGTGGTTTTGAATGGCAACAAAGCAAAAGCAGATGAAGGAGGATGAAGCAATATGAAAGAATATGTTTTGGTGGGATCCGGTGGGAGAGGCTATTGGATGTATGCTTCGGCTATCGCGGAGAGATACGGGGATGTGGCTCATCTGGCGGGGATCATGGATGTAAACCGTAAGCGGGCGGAGTATGTGGAGAGCCTGATTCCCTATTCGGTGCCTGTCTACACGGATTTTGACAGGATGATGGAGGAGGTTCGGCCTGACTGCGCCATCGTTACCACCGTAGACCGTTTCCACGGTGAGTATGTGGTGAAAGCCCTGGATCGGGGCGTGGATGTGATCTGTGAAAAACCCATGACCATGGACGAGGAGAGCTGTAATGCCATTCTGGACGCGGAGGAACGCAACGGGCGGAAGATTACGGTGACTTTTAACTGCAGATATATGCCCCTGTTTGCCAGAATGAAGGAATTGTTGGGACAGGGCGTGGTGGGAGAAGTGCTGAACGTGCATTTCGAGTGGATGCTGGATACGGTTCACGGCGCGGATTATTTCCGCAGATGGCACAGGAAGCTGGAGAACTGCGGGGGTCTGCTGGTACATAAGTCCACTCATCATTTTGACATTGTAAACTGGCTCATCGGACAGGAGCCGGAGGAGATTTATGCCAACGGGTCGCTGCGTTTTTACGGAGCCGCCGGTGAGAAACGGGGGGAGAGATGCTGCACCTGTCCCCATGCGGGAGACTGCGCATATGTCTATCAGGACAGTCAGGTTCCCTGGGTGCGGGAAATGTACTATGGCTGTGAGTCTGAGGACGGCTATTATCGGGATCGATGCGTATTTGCGGAGGAGATCGATATTTATGACACCATGTCGCTGGCCGTAAAATACCGGCAGGGGGCGCTTATGTCCTATTCTCTGGTGGCCCACGCGCCATATGAGGGCTGGAAAATCTCCATAAGCGGCACCAAGGGCAGAATGGAAGCCTCCCAGTTTGACACGGGGACCCAGGCTCTGGACGACTGTTTCCATATCAAAGTTTTTGACCGAAAGGGGGGTGCTCTTACCTATGATCTGAAGAAGGAGGCGGGCGCTCATGGCGGCGGGGACGAAAGACTGCTGCGTATGTTGTTCAGAGGGGATTTGCCGGATCCGCTGGGCCAGTTTGCGGGTTCCAGGGACGGCGCCATGTCCGTGCTGATCGGTGTGGCTGCCAACAAGAGCATCAGGGAACATCGTCCCGTGACCGTGGAGGAACTGGTATCCTTTGACAGATGGGAAGAGAGGTGAGAATCATGGGAGTAACCACAGTAGTGATTGCCGGCGCGGGGGGCAGGGGACGCCTGACTTACGCGCCCTATTCCAAAAAATTCCCGGAGCAGATGAAGCTGGTGGCGGCGGCGGACAGGATTCCGGCGCGGCTGGAGGAGATGCGGAGGGAGTATGGACTCGCGGAAGAACATTGCTTTTCCACGGTGGAGGAGATGTTCGCACAGCCCAGGCTGGCGGATATGGCTTTTATCTGTACCCAGGACGCGGAGCATGTGCGCCACGCCTGTCTGGCCCTGGAGAAGGGCTATGACCTTCTGCTGGAAAAGCCGGTATCCGCTGACGGGGGAGAGTGCCGGCGGCTGCTTCAGAAGGCTGAGGAACTGGGCAGAAATGTAACGGTCTGTCATGTGCTGCGGTATGCGCCTTTTTATCAGAAGCTGAAGGAACTTCTGGAGGAGGGGACTCTGGGCCGGGTAATCTCCATACAGGCCAGTGAAAATGTGGGTTACTGGCATCAGGCCCACAGCTTTG
>BLLU01000052.1 GCA_011959105.1 Lachnospiraceae bacterium
TCCGGCGTCTCCCTGGTAGATACGCTGATGTTCCTGGTAATCAGTATTTTTGCCGCGGCTGCCACGGGCGGAGCCGTGATTGCGGGGCAGTATCTTGGAAAGAATAACGAAGAGATGGCATGTAAGGCTGCCAACGAGCTGCTGAGTTTTACCTTAAAGGCGTCTCTGGGAGTGACCATCCTGGCGTATCTGGGAAGAAACCTGATGATAAGGACGGTTTTTGGGAACATAGAGCAGGATGTGATGTACAACTGTAAGGTGTATATGCTTATTGTATTCGCGTCCATCCCCATGATTGCGCTATATAATGCCGGAACATCGCTTTTCCGGGCCATGGGGGATTCTGCACTGGCGATGAAGATATCCCTGCTTATGAATGGGGTGAATATAGGAGGGAATGCACTGCTGATTTACGGGTTTCAGCGGGGAGTGGAAGGGGCGGCGATTCCTACAGTCCTTTCCAGGGGGCTTGCATGCGGGCTGATTCTTTATTGCCTGAACAGGCCAAAGAACAGGATTCATATTTATCACCCTTTTTCTTTGAAAACCCAGTGGATGCTTTTGAAAAAAATATTGTATCTGGGAGTGCCGGGAGGGGTGGAAAACAGCATGTTCCAGTTGGGGAAAATACTGGTGCTGGGTGTGGTTTCCGGCTTTGGAACGGCATCCATTGCGGCCAATGCGGTAGCCAATAACATCGCTTCGTTTGCCATCCTGCCAGGCCTGGCCATAGGATTTGCCATGCTTCCGGTGGCGGCGCAGTGCGTGGGGGCGGGGGATTTCGAACTGGTTTCCTATTATACGAAAAAGCTGATGAAGGCGGTTTACCTGTGCCTGCTGATATCCAACGCCATAGTGGTGCTGCTTTTGCCCGCTATCATCCGGGCTTATGGGCTGTCGGAGGAGGCGGGGGGCTATACTTACCGTATCCTCATTTTTTACTGCGGGTGTGTGGTGACCATCTGGCCGCCATCCTTTTTTCTCCCTAATACCCTCAGGGCGGCTGCGGACGTAAAGTTTACATTGATTCTTTCGGCTGTTTCCATGTGGGTATTCCGGATTGGATGCAGCGTGGTATTCGGGGTGTATCTGGATATGGGCGTATTTGGTATCTGGGTGGCTATGGGGGTGGACTGGCTGTTTAGGGGAATCTGCTTTACCATACGGTATGTAGGAGGGAAGTGGAAACATGCTTCCGTGGTGTAGGTGCTATGCCCAGCCATGAGGGAAATAAAATGCTTAAGGAGTCCCTTAAATAGAATTTACCAAAATAATGATTGTCTTTTGCTATGTGATATAGTAGAATACTCCACAAAGACAGCCGTGTAGCAGGGTGGGCTGACCTTTCATTTTAAAAGAATGGAGGTGACGCCTATGAGGAATCAATATGATTTTAAGGATATAATGACCTTCGGTCTATTCCTTTTGGCATTGCTTACATTCGTGTTTACGTTCTGTAAGTGACCATACAAGAGTATGATTAGCCATACATAGAAAAACCACCCCTAAACTTTGACCGAGTAGCGGGGTGGTTTTTCTATCCCATAAAGGTCAACCCACCTTGTGGGCGGTTGTTTGTTTTACATTTTTAATATAGCATACCCATGATGTCTTTGCAACAGAAAATATAGATAAATAAAATTCATTCCAGGTTAGGTTAAACTTATAGTTTTTGCCATATACTACGCTCCTCGTTATTTTCAATTACATAAGTTATAGTTTTTGTAATTTTCTAGCTTGTATTTCTTTTTGAACCTCCATGCCACGAGTATTATAATAGTCT
>BLLU01000053.1 GCA_011959105.1 Lachnospiraceae bacterium
GCATGGGCTACCGTGCCATTGCGGAGGCGCTGGGGCTTTCCCGCGACATCGTCCGCAACCACTGCAAGGCAAAAGGGATGGGCGGCTATGTGGCGGCAACCGTGAAGAACCTTAAGGAGCGGGAGGTGCAGAACGGCATCTGCCTCTGCTGCGGGAAGGAGATGCAGCAGGAAGGGACGGGCAGGCCGAGGAAATTCTGCTCAGAAAAATGCAGACGGCAGTGGTGGAAAGCGCACCCGCAGGAGGGGAACAGGAAAGCCATTGTCACAAAGAAATGTGAATGCTGCGGCAGGGAGTTTTCCTTTTACCGGAGCAGGAAACCGAAGTATTGCAGTTACGACTGCTACATCAAAGCAAGGTTCTGGAGGGATTAGTGAATGGAGTTCAGAAAAATCAAAATAGCGGATTTAATCCCGGCATCCTACAATCCGAGGAAAAAGCTGAAAAAGGGTGACAGGGAATATGAAAAAATCAGAAACTCCATCACGGAGTTCGGCTATGTGGAGCCGGTGATCGTCAACTCAGACATGACCATTATCGGGGGACACCAGCGCGTATCTGTTCTCTCTGATCTTGGCTATGAGGAAATCGACTGCATCGTCATTGACATTGACAAGCAGAAGGAGAAGGCGATCAACATCGCCCTCAATAAGATCACGGGCGAATGGAACAAGGAACTGCTGGCTGACCTTATTGCTGACCTGCAGGATTCGGATTTTGATGTGTCCTTCACGGGCTTCGAGCCGCCGGAGATCGAGCAGCTATTCAATTCCGTCCACGATAAGAAAATCACAGAGGATGATTTTGACATTGATGCAGAACTGGAAAAGCCCGCCGTGACAAAGATGGGCGACATCTGGACGCTTGGGCGGCACAGGCTGGTGGTAGGCGATTCCACCCTGCCGGAGACATACGATGTGCTGATGGCAGGGGCGAAAGCGAACCTTGTGGTGACGGACCCTCCGTACAATGCAAATTATGAGGGGACTGCCGGGAAGATCAGGAATGACCACATGGAAAATGAGCAGTTCTATAACTTCCTTTTTGCCGCATTCGTAAATATGGAGCAGCACATGGAGCAGGACGCATCCATTTATGTGTTCCATGCCGACACCGAAGGGCTGAATTTCCGCAGCGCATTCAAGGCGGCGGGCTTTTACCTTTCCGGGTGCTGCATCTGGAAAAAGCAGAGCCTCGTGCTGGGGCGTAGCCCCTACCAGTGGCAGCATGAGCCGTGCCTGTTCGGATGGAAGAAGGGCGGGAAGCACAACTGGTATTCCGACAGGAAACAGACCACCATATGGGAGTTTGACCGCCCGAAGAAAAGCGAGCAGCATCCGACCATGAAGCCCGTTGGCCTGGTGGCATATCCCATCAAGAATTCCAGTATGAGCAACTGCATCGTGCTTGACCCTTTCGGCGGCTCCGGCTCCACGCTGATCGCCTGCGAACAGACGAACCGTATCTGCTACACCATAGAGCTGGATGAGAAGTTTGCGGATGTCATCGTGAACCGCTATATCGAACAGGCCGGTTCTGCGGAGAATGTGTCCGTGGAGAGGGACGGGGTGAAAATCCCTTATGCGGAACTGGAGAAAGGGGTGGCTGCGGATGGATGAGAATGGGAAACTGACGCTGGGTAGCCTGTTCTCCGGCTCCGGCGCTTTTGAACTTGGCGGGATTCTTGCTGGAATCCGCCCGGTATTTGCAAGTGAAGTGGAACCTTTTCCTATCCGGGTAACCACAAAGCGGCTGCCTTTTGTGAAACATTACGGTGACGTGAACAGCATCCGAGGGGATGAAGTGGAACCCGTGGATATCATAACATCCGGTTCGCCTTGCACGGACATCTCAATAGCGGGAAAACGTGCAGGGCTTGGCGGGAAGCAGTCCAGTTTATTTTTTCAGGCAATCAGGATCATAAAGGAAATGAGGTGTGCGACAGATGGGAGATACCCAAGATTTATCGTATGGGAGAATGTGCCGGGGGCATTCTCCTCAAATGGCGGGGAGGATTTCAGGGCAGTCCTTAACGCGGTCTGCTCCATTAAAGCCGGGGACATTTCTGTACCTCGACCTCCAAAAGGAAAATGGGCGAATGCCGGATGCATCATGGCAGACGGGTTTTCCCTCGCATGGCGGGTGGTCGATGCCTGCCTGTGGGGCGTCCCCCAACGCAGAAAACGCATCTACCTTGTCGCAGATTTTACAGGCGGGAGTGCCGGAAAGATATTATTTGAGTCCGAAGGCGTGTCAGGGTATACTCCGCAGGGCTTCCGTGCGTGGCAAGGAACTGCCGGAGGTGCTGCGGAAAGCGCTGGAGCGGCAGGCGGCATCAGAGTCTGTTTAAACGACCAGGGCGGGAGCCGCATGGACGTGACCGATGACGTGACGTGTACCTTAAGGGCGGAGGCGCACCATCCCCCGTGTGTGCTGGAGCAGGCAGTGTCCGGGAACCGCCAGCCGTCCGTGGCGGAAACGCCAAAGACGCTGAAAATCCGCGCCGGTGGAGGCTCTGGAGGAAAAGGGGCGCTGATTCAGGATGACAAGTCGGCCACCCTTTCCTGCAACAATGACCAGACCCTCCGTTTTCCTTTTGGTAGTACACATGTTACCTCTGAACGCGGGTATTATCCACTCAATTCGGAGGCATAAATGTGACAAAGATAACCGCAGATAATTGTGTACATTATGGCGGAGGGCTTATGCCTCATCCGCCTCCATCCTGATCGCCGGGATTACCGCCCGTTCCATTGTCTGCCAGTCTGTGTAGTTTGCCTTTACCTCGGTAAGCCCCGCCATCCGGAAGCCGTGCTTTTCAAATTCCGCAAGGGTCGGGATCAGGCTCGAAAAGGTGCTGCTGATGGTGAATCCGCTGATGCCGTTTTCCTTAAGCGTCCTTGTGATCTCCGGGATATCCCTGTCCCAGATGGTCTCGCCAAAATCAATGCTGTCATTGCCCGCCGTGATGCTGTTCCGGTACGCCCAGAACAGTGTGGGGTTGATCCCCCACTCCTTAAGGCTTCCTGCCTGCTCCGCAATGGCCCTCTCAAAAAGTTCAATCTTTTTCATGGTGTGTGCCCTCCGTTTTTTTGTTTTCCCTTTCGGTAGTACACATCTTACCTCTGAAAGCGCACATTATCCACTCATATCTGCACCATAAATGTGACAAAGATATGGGTGGATAGCTGTACACATTATGGCGGTTTATGAGAACTCCACCATATGTAAGGTCTTGCAGATACGCTTATAATCCCCGCGCTTTAAGACTTCCCTGCCGCTGTGCCGGACCTTCCGGTTCAGGTACTTCTTATTCAGGGAAATGCCGTGGCGCAGTTCGCCCCTCATGCTGTAAGAGCCACTGCCACGCTGCCAGCAGTTGCGCTTTTGGTGTGCATTCCCCGGCATCCGTTCCTGCATTGCCATGTCCATCCACCCCCTTTCTGTCAATATACGAGTGCCTTCACGCATCCCCGTCTGTCGCGGACATCCGGCTCTTTGCACCGGAATCCCAGCAGTTCCCGGATTTCCATCTCCACGGCATATTCGGGATTCCCCGGATGGCCTTTGGGCTTCATCTCCCCCGCCAGTATCTTTTCCGCATCCTGCGCCGTAAGGTCAACATACCCCGATGGCGTCATGAAATGGAATTCCTTCCTGCAGGAAACATAGCGCCGAAGCAGCTCCCCCACGGTCACCTCCCCGTCCTCAATTTTCACTGCATAATCTTCCCCGAATATCACCGCAAGGCTGCTCCCGTTCTGCCAGTCAACGTGGATGGAGCCGGAATCGTCAATGCCCGTCACCACGCCCTGCAGTCCGGGCGGCATCTCCCTGTAGGGGTCATCCATCTTTACCAGTTCCACCCTGCACCCCTGCGGATATTTCTCCCGCAGGGCTTCCAGTTCCTCTTTTTTGACAATATAACCCATTCCGCATATCTCCTTCCGTAGATTCCGGCAGGGAGGAAAGCACCGCCTCCCTGCCCGTTCCGTTCCTTATTCCTCTGCGCCGGAATCCTGGCCGGCCTGTTCAGCCGGGGCTGCTTCCGCAGGCTCCGCCTCTGCCTCCGGCTCCCCTGCCGTTTCCCCTGCGGGCGCCTGTTCCTGCTGCTTTGCCGCCTCCCGCTCGTTCCGGCGGGCTTCCTGCCACCTCTGCCTGTTCTCATCGGTACGGAAAGCGGAATGCCCTTTCAGGTTTTTCATCAGAATGTCGCGCACCTCTTTCCCATCCCTGCCGCCGAAGCCCAGCCGCAGGAGCCATATCCTCATGTAGTATTTCTCGTTTTCCTCGATGGTCTCTTTGGGGCTGATGCGTTT
>BLLU01000054.1 GCA_011959105.1 Lachnospiraceae bacterium
TTTATTTGCGGCGACTGTGCAGTCGCCACTCCATTTAAAATGCCGTCCAACAGTTGGGAGATTCCGACGTTTTTCCCACGCAAAGAGGAATGGCGTCGTGGTTTTGGACAAGAGTGGGATGGATTGTTCTGCTGCATACGATAAGTGAATTTGCATCCACCGGCCTGGCCTCCTGCGTCTGCGAGCGTTTTGCCCATGACCTGCGGATGGGATATGTGAGATATTATTTGCAAAACGATGTCCGTACCCTGTCCGCGCTGAAAGCAGGGGAGGAGCAGTCTGCCATGCAGAATGAATTAAAGGACATCTCAGACTATTTTCGTGAGAACCTCTTTTCCTTTCTGAAACAATTTGCCGCCTTTGGGGTGACGGCTCTCTTTCTGCTTCGCCAGAATCCTCAACTGGCTCTGGTTTCCACGCTTCCTGCTTTTCCCCTTATGGCTTATTGCTTTTACACAGGCAGAATTATCAAAGGCTGCACGGAACGATGCCAAAGGAGTAAAAAACAGATAAACGGATTGGCGGATGTCCTTCTGGAATTGTTTCCGGTAATTCAGGTATATGATGCTTACAGCTTAATCCGCCATGCCATGAGCAGGCGCATTCTGGATTGGCAAAGCGCCAATATCAGGAGGGAAAAGATTTCAGCCAGCCTCATGTCCCTGTCCGGCCTGCTTTCCTTCCTGCCTCTATTATTATTGCTTGGATTTGGAGGAACTATGGTTCTAAGGGGCCGGATTGGCATCGGAACTTTCTATATCTTTATCAATCTGTCAGGATGCGTCTCAGGGTTTTTACAAAACATGCCCAACATCTATGCCGGTTTCAGACGATTTGAGGCATCCCTTGAAGGTCTTGGGGATAAGCTGGTATTTGAAAAACAAAAAGAGAATGCGAGATGCGGAAAGGGGAAAAATGTGCCCATATGCAATTAATCTGGAGAATATATCCTATGCCTACGAGGGGGGGACGGTACTGAAGAATCTGTCTCTTAAAGTAAGGGCCGGAGAACATGTGGGCATTCTGGGGGACAGCGGATGTGGAAAAAGCACTCTGCTCAAGATTGTGGCGGGCCTTTACAAACCGGACAGCGGAACGATCACCGTTGCGGGAGAGCGTTGGCCCGGAAAAATAAGGGGAAAGGTAGCTTTGGTAATGCAGCAAGGCTGTCTTTTTCCCCTGTCCATCCGGGACAATATTTCCTGCGGCCATGAAATCCCGGAAGAAAAGTTGTGGGCTTCCTGCGAAAGCGCCAGTCTCACCCCATGGATTGCCGGGCTTCCGAACGGGCTGGACACCTATGTGGGAGAACGAGGAAATCAGGTGTCCGGCGGTCAGGCGCAGCGGATTCAGATTGCCAGGGCCATCTGCAAGGATGCCCCGGTGATATTGCTGGACGAGCCGGTTTCCGCCCTGGATCAGGATACAGGGCATTCCGTCTTACAGGCGCTCAACAAACTGACAGAGGGAAAGACCGTAATTCATGTCACCCACCACCCGGAGACTTTGGAGGACGGTTATGTACTCTACCGTATGGAAGGGGGAAGACTATATTGTGAATGATTTATGCAGACTACTGAAGCGGTTGGGTATCCGAAGAAAATATATAATGCTCCTGCTGTTGAGATCTCCTTTTGATGCGCTCCGAACCTGGATGCAGGCAGGCCTGCTGAAAGCCGTGTTTTATTGTATAGAGACGGAGGAAGCGGGCAGGCTGCCAGGGCTATGTATATGGGCGGGCTTGCTGTGCGCCGCGCTCTTTTTGTATAACGGAACCATATGGGGGATTTATGCGTCCTTTGCCGCCAGGACAGAGGCCCGGCTTCTAAAAGAAATGACGGCTAGAATTATGTCCCTGCCCTATAACCGGGTACATGGACAACGCAGCGGCGAATGGCTTACAAAGCTGAACAGCGACATTCAGGCGACAGTTGCCATGATGAATGGCCCTCTGAATATCCCCCATGCAGTGACAGCCTTTGTCAACACGGTTCTGGCCTCTGTCCTGATGCTGAAGGGCAGCCCAGGCCTGCTGGGACTGACCTGGTTGTTTATGCTTCCGCATTTGCTGTTCAACTACCGGTTGGTGCTGAAACGCCTCCCCGCATTGCGGGAGGAGAGCCGATACGCCATGGCGGACGTCACATCGCTGGTAAAACCCCTGGTTGCGGATGCGGAGGCCGTTTGGCTATATGATGCAGGCGGCCTTCTGCTGCACAAATGTGAAGAGCACAGCCGCAGGCTGATGAGAACCAATTTGAAAATGGCTTTGCGGATGGGACTGAGCGATATGCTGTCCCGCCTGTTTGGAATCGGCGGCTACCTTGCGGTACTTTTGACTGGTCTTGAAATGACACGCAATGGGACAATGGCTTTTTCCGATGTGGTATCATGCTTTCAGATCCGAGGGGCCATCCTGAGGTGCATAATCTTAACTGTAAGCAACACCTATATTGACGCAGGAGGGTATGCACA
>BLLU01000056.1 GCA_011959105.1 Lachnospiraceae bacterium
TTTTTATTTGCGGCGACTGTGCAGTCGCCACTCCATTTAAAATGCCGTCCAACAGCCTGTATGCGGTCGGCATAAACTGCATTGACAGCACCGACAGTATGAGGCTCTGGTTCTCCGGTATCATCTTGTCAAAGAAATTTCCAGGCTCTACTTCCATGCACCCGCTTTCTATCCCCTCTCTGAACTTCTCCCTGCACACTTCCAGCATGGCCTCCGAGTTGTCGCAGAGGAAATACCGGTTATCGCCCTGGTGCTTTCTGTAGAATGGTTCCACTGCAAGGCCGGTTGAACATCCGATATCCGTGATCCACGTTCCGGGAGTGATGAACTTCTCCCCCAGCTCGTATATTAGGCCCCTCATGCTTTTATAGTCCGGTATGCTTCTTTCCAGCATATCCGCAAAGCACCTGGCAACCTCGCTGTCAAATTCCCATTTGTCCTTAGGGGTAACGTTATCCACCCCGTTATCCTGTCTAATCTCCACTGTCCTTGCCCTCCTTTTCCGGAATCTCGGCTCCCAGCCTCTTTCCAAATGCCGCCCTCGCCCTCTGCGACAGGCCCATTGTCGTACCGTCCGGGTACGGGAGCTCAAATTCAAAATCCAGAGCCTCCCCCAGCTTTTTCAGATCTATCACCGGGCGGCTCGCCTCCAAATACCAAAAGCGGCATATCATATCTACACGGTCAATGCTCTTAAAGCTCCAGCCGAAGATATCCCGCAATTCCTCCTGGGTGTGCCCTTTCTGCACTTTGGGATGTTTCGAGATATCCCCCAGGATAGTATTTGGCTCATAGTCCAGATCGAATGTCAGGCGGGCGTTATTGGTAACGCTGTGCTTCTTTGTCAGGACGAACTGCTGTGACTGGTTGCTCTGGCACCAGCAGACCACCTTTCCTTTCGGCGCACACAAGGCCGCCGCTATCCTGGCAATCATGATACGGTCCGCCATGAACGGCACGGAATTGAACACGCTGGAAATGAACACGGACGTATACTCCACCCCGCTTTCCACTTCATCCAGGAACTTTCGGGCAATCTCGATACTCTTCTCCTTATGCACCTGATCCCCCGTGGTAACAAAATAAGGCTCAAAAGCTGATACAAATAAACCGGCCTCCCTCAACGTCCGTGTATTGTTCAGCTTTCCAGCCCCAAAGTCCACGATCTTGTCTCCATACTTGCGTACCCATGCCGCCAGGGTATCTCCCTCCAACTTGAAGAAATCCCTGCCGTTGTTGTTGGGGAAAAGACCTTTGAAAAAGCCGTCACCCAAAGCGCAGTTGCCCTCGGTGTCCGTCTCCCTGGTATTCCTTTCCCGCATGAAACTGTTATACCGCAGCACATCCGCATAGCTGGACTCCATGGAGAAATCCATAGACAGGAGATTGAGCATAGCCGCCGCAAGCTCCCTCTGCGCTCCTGATACCTGTACGCACTTCACGAACCGGCGCTTCGCCTCCGCCGCCACCTGCAATCTCCCTATGCCGTTCACCACGGCCATATCCTGGTCTACCACAATCGGCATCACCACGCCGAACCGGTTTTCCAGCGTCTTAGCCAGGGCTTTCATGTGCCCGTCAAATTCCCGGTGGTTCTTCTTTGCCAGCTCTACGGTATCCACCCTCCGGGTGTGCATACAGGGAAAAGCCGCCTCGCTGTCCGGCTCAATGTCCGGGAGCCCTGCGCTTATGCCCTCGATATCCATATTGTAAAGCCGGTTTTTGATCTTCCCGCAAGTGTCCTGTTTGTGGAGGTCGTTTGTGGCCCTGTTAAACAGGATATTGACAGTTTTTCTTTCATTAAGGTCTACTATATCCACATACTCCACGGGAACCCGTGTATAGCCCATACGGGCCGCTACAAGACAACGCTGGTGCCCGGATAATATCTCCCCGCTGGTATCCGCATATACCGGGAGAAGAAATCCCAGCTTTTTCAGGGAGAGCTCCGTCAGTGCCAGCCTCTTTTCATCATTCCGGCGTGGATTGTACTCTGACGCCTGTATTTCCTTTATCGGTACTAACTTAATCACTTAGAATCCTCCTTTGCAACTCTTCTTTGATTTCGGACGGCTCGAATATGCCCTTGTCCCTGATATCCTCCAGGAGCGCATAATATTCCGGCGCCTTTACGGTAAAGGAATAGCTGCCTATCTTTATCACCGTACTTACATCCCGCATATCGCCGTCCGTCTCCTGGCCTGCCTCTGCATCCGCATCATCACCGCCGCCCACGAAATCATCCGTGGCGCTTTCCAGGTATTTATCCAGGTCAACCTCCCCGTCCATGAATCCGGTAGGAAAGACGGATATATCATCATCCCCCAGGAGTGCGGCCAGCTTTTCCATATCCCAATCGCCTTTGATCTTATTCAGGGCCAGGCAAAGAACCTTTTCCCTGTCCTCGTCCGGCTCGTTTATCATGACGCACTCCACTTCTGCAGCACCCGTATCCTTTAGCACCTGCAATCTCTGGTGCCCTCCGACCAGGCGCATATTGTGTTCATTGACAACCAGGGGCTCAATGAATCCAAATTCCCGGATGCTCGCCTCTATCTGCTCATACTCCGGCGATCCTTTTTCCAGCCGCACACGGGGATTGAACTCACTTTCCCGGATATCCTCAATCTGTATTTTCCTGATTTCCATTCCCAAACAGCCTCCTTTTCAGCTCTGCCTCTACTTTCTCCTTTGAAAAGCCTACCTTTTCCCGGACGTCTGCCATCATGTCCTTGTACGGGCCGTTGGGAATCCGGAACGTGTACTCGCCCACGATACAGGGCACGCCCTCTTTTGTATCCTCTTTCTTTCCCACGCTTTCCACATCCGGCGCCTCCCCGCCTCCGATTTCCTCCTGGAGCTCTCCCAGCAGATCGGCAATTTCATCATCAGAGAATCCCGTTGCCAGGATATCAACCGGCGAATCCCTTAGCTCTTCCAGGATATCCGCCAGGGCTCCGTAATCCCACTGGCCGCTGATCTTGTTCAGGGCGATACAGAGGGCCTTTTCCCTCTCCGGCTCCATGTCAACGATAACAACCTCCGTTTCCTCCACGCCCTCCGCCAGCATGACGTTTAGCCGCTGGTGTCCGCTTACCAGGGTACCGGTTCTTTCGTTCACAATCAGAGGAACCACCAGACCGAACTCGTCAATACTGGCTTTCAGTGCCTTGTATTCGTGATCCACTTCCGTCAGGCGCACTCTCGGATTGTATTCTGCAGGCTTGATATCTTCCAGCCTCATAACCTTACTTTCCATGCCTTTTCCCTCGCTTTCTCAATTTTGGCATAAAAAAACAGCGCATCCGCAAATACGCTGCTTTCTTACCTGTGTTGCGGCCGGTCCGCTCCCTCTCAACCGAAGAGGGATAACTGCTCCGGTTCCGGCTCTTTCTGCTTTATCTCGTGGTAGCTGTCCGCACTCTTTATGAACTTATCATAGGGAGCCGCCTCAATCCCGTACCTGCCGTACATGGTTCTCGTCCTGGGATTGCTCTCTACCGCATAGAACTGAATCGGATTCATACCATGTTTCGGGAACACGAACCTTTTCAGTGCCGACTCTTTAAATACGGGCGGTTCAGCGTTGAAGTCATTGAAATAATATTCCTCCGGCTGCCAGCCGGTCTTGCGGAGAATATTCTCCATGGTGGCTTTCATCCGGTAGTCCGGTCTGGCCGTTATGATGATAACGTAATCGCCCCTGACCGCCTCGATCAAATCCCTCCGGTATTCCTCGTACTGCATCCGCTTTGTAAAGGGCCGCAGCATACGGGTTTCCTGTTGGTTTCCGACCAGGGTATAATTCAGGTCAAGCAAACAAATCCTCCTACCGTCTGCCACCTTTGACAACTCGCCGCTCATTACTTCACTCATGCTCATTCTCCTTTCGGCCACTCCTGGGCCTGCGCTTTTTCAGTCTGCGGATTCCGTCTCTTACAGCGTCCGCCCGGTCTTTCCCGGTTTCCTGGCAATACTGGTTCAGTATCGCTTCACACTCTGCGTCTATCCGGACAGATATCTTGCTCTGCTTCGGATTCTTTGTGGGGCGCCCTCTCTTGACTTCCACACGACCGCCTCCTTTCCACTGTTGTCCTAACAATATTATACCATTTTGTCCGACATAATTCAATGATTTTCCTTGTATTTATCGGCTTTACAGGCACTTATGAAATGCAAAAGAGCCTACCAGCGGCGGGCCCTTTTCGGTGGTTGTGGATGATCGGAGTAGCTTTCCATGCCAGGCCGTATGCTTTTATCGGGATAGGGGAGGTTTTGCGCCTCCCCGTCCGTAAGGGATAAATGAGCATGGCGTAGTCCTGAATACCGGTTCAGTCTACGAATGGCAGGCAAGTCAATCTTGCCAGATACACTATAACATCCTGGGAAATGAATGGTCAACGTAAAAAAAACGAAAATTTATGTCCGTGGCTCTCTTATAGCCGCAAGGACAGGCAAAACCACCTATTCCCTAAGTATTCTGGTAATCACTCCGTCAAGGCCAAAAATAAGGGCTGTCAGGTCCTCTCTGGCTTGTTTGGCGTCATTCTGGATAGTGCGTACATCCTCACCCTCCAACTCCGCAATCTCCTTTGTGTTCAGCTTGTTTTCGGAGAGGTACAGGTACTCGATCACCCTGTACTGTCTCTGCTTCACTTTGGACGCGGAACTCTCACACTCTTTCCGGTACACTTCCAGCATGGTATTCACATGGGCCATGACCATGTTGACCGTCACCACGCTGCGTTTCAGATTGTGGAGCGTTTTATCATCATCAAAGATACCGAACTTTGTCAGGACTTCCAGATCGGCAATGCCCTCGTTGACCTCTTCCGCACGTTCCAGCGTGTAGACGGAATTTTGTGCGTACTCGTTGAGCTGCGTATATCTCTCCAGAAGAGTTTTTGTCCGGTACAGCAGACGTCCGGCCTTTCTCCTGGTGGTTTCCTCATGCTCATTCTTGTACGCCGCTATACCGGCCTCTGATGCCCTCCGCATCATTTCCTGTAGTTCCCGTTCCGAAATGTTATAAGTCTTTGCGCCTTTATTAGCCATTTTCCCAAACCTCCCACTTGACATTTTTCCCAAAACGCCTTATAATGGCGTTACCGTGTATGGGGTTTGTCAAGTGCTGGGAGGCATTGGGCAGACCTTTTTCTTTATTCAGTTTTCAGTTTATCCGGCCGGCCAATCAGCCGGGGAACCCGTCAGGAGAAATCTTTTTCGTCATGAACACCCCTTTCGGCAGCGTATCAGTGGAAATGACGTCCACCCCGAATCTGGCGATCCTGATTCCGTGCAAGTCCGCCTCATGGCGCATATGCTCCGGAATATCCACCTTTTCATCCACAACGATAGGCTCTCTGGCGTCAGATAAAAGGGTTTTACCTTTTCTTTTCCGAATCTCGCTTTCCAGCTCTTCCAGGCTGTCAATGACCTTATGGCCGGTGATCTGCTCAAATAATTCTCTGGCGATCCTCTCTGCGTTTGCGGTTGTACGGCTTTCCTCGCCGTTGGTATGCTGTTTCTTTTCATATGGCGCAGAATACATGGCGGCCATAGATTCGTTGAACTCTTCCGCTTCGATTCTTGCCATATCCAGCAGAATCTTGTTGACCTCCGTTCTTGCCACTCCGCCGATTTCGACACGGACGGATTCTTTTGTGAGCTCCGATCTGAGGCGGTTCCACATTTTACAAAAATTCATCTGTGCCTGGTTCCACATTGATTCAAAATCCATGTGCCACCCTCCCTGATCTGCCTGTCTCTTTGCCTCTTTACTGTTCATATTTCCTCCTGTCTGCCTTACCTGGCACGGTTTCCTTTGAATCTCTTCGACTGCGGGCAGGTGGCGAAATGGGAAATGTACCCCACTCCGTCAGCCTCTTCCGGCGTGTCAACGATAGTTGCTGTCACCACATCACCGCCCTGCGTGACGATTTTTTCTTTCCCGGCCGCATCTTTCCGGTAGTGGTGAATTGTGGTGTTGACCGGCATATTCTTACCGGCCTTTGTCCTTATCCAGAGGACACGCTGGCCGCATCCCCGGCACTGTCCGAAATTATCTTTCCACATGGCATCCTCCTGTCTGGTTATTCCTCGTCCTCCGGTTCCTCATAGGAGTAACCGTCATCCTCCCTGTGCTCCTCTTCCTCGTCTACCTCCCTGCACTCCCCGTCTATTACTTCTCCCGGCAGTGCGCCGGCATCCGCAACCTCACCCGGCAGCGCTCCCTCGTCTGCCACTTCACCAGGTAACAGGGGAGTATTCATCCACGCTTTTTCAGGATCAGTTTCAAGGGAGCCCTGGCCGCCCTCGCCCTCTTCCTGGTTCCACGGCTGGTCTTTGTCAAAGATAGTCCGCTGATCCGTTCCTGTGATGTATGCCAGGACGTACATCTGGCGCCCCTCGTCCCATACAAGCTGCATTTCCGGATTCTTGTTTCCGGTCAGCTCGTCTTTCACGGTGATGTTGGAAGAAACCTTATGCTTGAACTTCGGTTTCTGAATCCGCCTGCTCTCTCCCTCGATATCGGGATCATAGTTGGGTATGTACTCGTTTTCCAGAGAAACATCAATTTTCAGCGTTATGGAGCCGTCCGTGGAATCGCTGTCAACCATATTCTTGAAAAGCCTCTGTAATACCCTGTTAAAATTCATCCTGGCCTCGTCAAAGGTTACATCCTCTATGACCAGTTCCTGTGTATCATCAGCGATCTTGCTCATGTCTTTCTCTTTACCTCCTTATGGTCTTGTTTCAGAAATGCCGCCACAACTTCCAGGCAGTCAGCCTCTTTGTTCTTTCCGGCGTCATGGCCGTACCGGTCAGCGCATTGGTCCTCTGCGATACACTCCGCACAATTCAACGGGTCAGTGAGAATATATATCGCATCTTCCAGCGTTGTACCCTGCGGGAGAGCTTCGTGCTTTATCAGGTATTCCAGGTTGGACGGCGCAACCTTTTCACTACTCATTCCGTTCCTCCGTGACGTATGACGCCTCCATATCCGCTTCATGGAGTGCCAGGATAAGCGGGTATCTCTCAATGGCCGCCGTCAGGGTATTGTAGAGCTCTTTCGGCTCCGAGAATCCCATGTGCCAGCGGATAGCGTACCTCTCCAGCGGTTTTAAGGTTATGAAATTTTCGATCATCATCACAGACTTTTCACCATGGCCATACGGGATTTTATCATCCACCGCATATGAGGGCACCGTCTCCCAGATGAAATCCCCGTTGCTGTCGTGCTTCACCTGGCGTCTGTCAGCGGCGGCGACAACCTCCTGGTCATAGTTTTTCTGGTTTTTCAGCTCCGTTGTGTAAAAGTGCGTCTTACAGATATCATGCAGAAGAGAAACAATGATGATACTGTCATTTCCGATCTTGTCTGTGTCGAGAAGTTCCCGCCAGACGTTGTGCTCGGAGCTGCTGGTCTTTTTATCCAGGTTCCGGTATACTTCCAGGCTGTGGTGCAAAAGCCCACCCATAAAGGAACCGTGGAACTTCGTGGATGCCGGAGCCGTGTAAAAATCACTGGCACCGATATAAGTGATCAGGTTCTCCACGCCGGTCCGCCCCGTACTTAACAGTAACCTCTCGTACTCTTTCATTTCTTCCTGTCTGGTTTCCTCTGTAATTGCCATTCTCTCTTAACCTCACTTTCTTCATTCTCTTGTCAATCCTATGCTCAAACCGCCCTACTCCGGACGGGTCAAGTCTCTTTGCCAGCTCGTAGAGCTCCAACATGCGGTTTTTCAGAATTTCCTCTTCTGCAGGTCCCCGGAAATCGTTAATCTCCAGGCGGAACTTGACCGCCGCCATTTCCTGTTGTATGCCCCTGATCCTGAACTGCGTCTGGACGTCTGACTGCCCTCTCTTATATCCGCGGAGATACTGGCTGGGCTGGATTGTCGATACCCTCCGTGCATCTTCCAGTTGTCTTGCCATGCACTGTATAAGGCCGTATACCGCCCGGTGTCGCTTATCCTCCGGATTCCTGATTTCCGCAGGTACCAGGAGAATCATTTCCTCATAGGTCAGCGGAAGATTCGGGAATACCATGCGGTCCGCACTGGTTATGTTCAGGTCTCCCTCATTTTTCTTCAACATCTGGTTTTACCTCCTTTATGGTTACTTCCACCCTGGGATTGTCGGAATAGAACTTCCGGCACTGGCAATCCACTATCTGGGTATCATCCCTGTACGCTATCTGGTTCAGACTGTCCGCTATAATCTTCACCACATTATCCATGTCAGGCTTCTTTGTAGGCCGTAGGAACTGTTTTTTCATCAGCTCCTTATTCTTCTTCGTTGCGCTCTTTGGTATGCTGTAATAGGCCAGTATCCGCATATCTAACATGGTGCCGTCCGGAAACTTGAACCCCTGGCATTGTGCGGCATATTCCATACGCACCAGCGTTTCATAATTCGCCGTGTCCTTTGGCGTGATAGCTCTGCCGGTTCCCGGAACGAACCGTGGACGTCCTTTTCCTTTCGGCTCCCCCAGGACTGTAAATTTCACCGTTTTCATTACCGCATCCCCTCCCATTCCCAGAGCCCTTGCTGCCCTCTTGCGGGGATAGGAGCCGGAAACTGCTTTACGTCTGCCAACTTCCAGGCGTACCGGCCGAGGGTATAATCTCCGAGTGCCAGTTCATCCGGAGACAGGGTAGCGACAAACTCCGGCGTGATCTTGATGCACTCTACCAGGTTCGCTGTCGCAAGCACGCACCCCAGAGGAAAGATTTCAAGCCCGGTATGGCCTGAAAGATTCAGCCTCCGGCATATTACCTCACGGGCTCTTTCGTCAAGGTATGCGGACCATATTTCATTTACAGATTTCTTTCCCGCATGGATAGCGATAGCGCCTCTGTAATTTGTAGGATATCCCCTGGTCTCGTTATGCTTGATTCCAACGGCTGCCATGCTCGCCCAGGGTTGCCATATTGTTAATGCTTTCATGCCCTGCCTCCCTTAATCAGTCCGGAACCGGGAGCGGCGTTGTCATGTACTCCTGGTGTACCGTTGCCCTGTCCTGTGTCACCGCCACCGTCACATAGGGATCACCGTACTTGCATAACCATTCATGGAGAGGCTTCACCGCCTCTTCAAGCTCTCCTCTTTTTTCATCCCAGGCTTTTTGTCCTCCCTGGATATTCAGGCAGCGCTTTTCTTCGTTCCCCTCCGCCACCGGAATATAGGACGCCTCAAACAGATTCGGTTCACAGGGGTACAACTCCGTATCACTCCACCGGATAATGTAATAGCCGACCGGAATGTGTACCACTTCTCCGTCCGGATACCTGGTGTAAAGTTTCGGTATTTCTACCGGATTGGAAGTATCAAAAAACAGGATTCCTTTAAGACCTGCCATGACCACCCAATACGGGGCGTGCTTCGTCTCGTCATAGTCCTTTTCACACGCCGGGAGACTTATATGTCCGTCATACCGGAACGCCTCAAACTGCATCATCTTCTTTTCGTACTTCGCCATGTTTTCTCTTTTCCCTCCTTTTCTTTTTCCAGTCATTGATAGCTGCGCTCCCAAAAAGGTATACCCACGGCAGAGAGCAGACGGCCAGGAGCGCAAGCGGCACAACGTACTCGAAGATTATCTTTAATTTGAAATACGTCTCCACTTCCTACCTCCCTCTGCTTTCTGCTCTCCGAAACTGCCGGTTTTTCGCCGGTACAATGTTCGGTTTCTGGTTGAACTGTTTCCCGTATCTGTTCATCCCTACCGCCTCCCCTGCGGCCTTTGTTTTTGAATGTCTTGATTTGCTCATGTACCCTCCTATCTGCCGGTATCGGCGGCCTCGTCATACTTTCGTATTCGCAAAAAGTAGTCCAGGGCTTTTCCTGTAGGCGTTTTATTCCGCTTTCCCTGCTCTACCGTGTATCCGTTCTTTACCAGGATAGCCGCCGTGTTCAGTCTATCCTCCTGGTTGTAAATCAGGATTTCCACCGGTTTCTCTGCCGGTGGCTCCGTCTTACTGCCTCTTTCCAGATCGGCAAAGGAAATCTTCAATGCCCCCATAATGGAGATCAGGGCGCTTAACGGGATATCGGACTTTCCGCTCTCGTAAGCCTGGATTGCGCTTTCCCCTTTCCCAGCCATGGCTCCGAGCTGTTTCTGTGTCAGCCCCGCCGCCTCTCTGAATTTTTTCAAATGCTCTCTTATCTTCTCTCCCAAAATTATCCCTCCTGCATGAATTTAGCCATTTTGTCAAACCGGCGCTCTGCGGATATCTTGCGGAATGATTCTCCCGATACCTCAACCGGCAGACAGGTTTCAAAAATACGGTCATAGATGCGCTTATACCGGATATCCTCGACTTCAAGCATTTCAGAGAGCGTCAGGTTCGTTGTCAGAACCATAGGCTTTGCCTCTCTTGATCTGCTGTCTATCACGTTGTATACCTTTTCAAGCGCATAGTCTGTGTTACGCTCTGTGCCTAAATCGTCCAGCACCAGGAGACTTGCATTGTTCAGCATTGATATGTAGGCCGCTTCGTCCGGATGCGCCTGCAAGTTCTGCAGTATCTTTACAAAAGAGGTCATGATAACCGGAATCTGCTCTGCCAGAAGTTCATTTGCAATACAGGCCGCCGTAAAGCTCTTTCCCGTTCCGACCGGCCCCCAGAAGATAAGCCCCTGGTTGTCTTTCAACATCTGCCGGAAATTTGCGGCATACTTACTGGCGATCTGAAATACTTTCCGGTTCTGGTCTACCACGGTGTAGGAAGAAAACCTTGCATCCCGGTATTTTGATTCCATCATGGATGCGTCACGGATTCTCTGAATCCTGGCCATTTTCTCCCGGTATTCCTCCTGTTGTTTCTCTTTCGCCATGGCCTCTTGCCTGCATGTGCAGACACACGGAACCTTTCTTTCTACTTCCTCCGGGCCCATGAGCCCAGCCGGAAAAGTCACAACACGCTCTTTCCTGGTATGGCACTTCCCGCAGTACAGGAGGCCGCCGTCACCTATGTAATCTCCGGTCTCCATTGTGGCGGCACTGTTGGCCACAATGCTATGCAGGGCATTAGCGGCCGTTTCTCTAATTTCTTCCATGCAAAACCTCCTTAACAAATCACATTGATCTCACTCCACCTGCTTGTGCCTGCGCCGATGCTGGTGCCGGTTCCGGATTCCTCGGTATATACTCGGTAAAGGAAAGATTCGGCCCCAGGAACGTCTTAGCATGTTTGATGTACTGCCTGTCAGTATGCTTTCTTTCGCACTCCACCCTGTACGCTTTTGCCGCCGCCAGAATCTCTTCCGCAGAGTACCCCTCATTCCTCCTGGCCTTATATTTCTTGTACGCCTCTCCCTTATCGACTTTCTTTGGATAAACGCTCCAGAACTCTTCAAAATCCTTGCCGTGCTTTTCCTCCTGTTCTTCTTTACGGCTCTTTTTCTCTGGCTTTTCTACTGCTGGTTGCTCGGCGTCAGTATGTTCTTGTGATATGTCACCTGTTACGTCACTTGATACGTCACTCGATATGTCACCGGTTGATTCTTTTCCGATTTTTTTATCCCTATATCTCCGCATCCGTTCCGCATGATTTTCTTTCTCCCGGACGTAACGATTATAGTATGACCGCCAGTCTCCCCAATCATGGAGATATAGCTGGCCGTCAACTTCGTCTATCCACCCGGTATCAATCAGGCAGGCAACAACCGCATCACCGTCAACCTCTTTGGAGAGTCCGGCCTGGAAAGACTGTTTGATATCCTCCCGGTCGGCACTCACCATGAGGCCGTCCATTTCAGCATTATCTATTCCCCAGAGCCACAGACTGACCAGGATTCCAATGGCCTCATTCTGCGAACATCCAATCGCTTTGTATAGACTTCTCAATTTTCCACCTATCAGCTTTTGGTCTACGCTGATCCACGCCATTTTTCATCACCGCCATTCTGTGATTTTTTACCGTCAAATATCCGCCACCAGGTCAGCAATTCCGATAGGGCCGGTGAGGACTTCCGTCTCTCTACAGTGGTCGCAGCACTCGCACCGGTCCGGAAGAACTTCTCCGTATTTCACCTGTCTTACCCTCTCGATATTGTGCTCTACCACGCTCATAGCCTCCCGGAGATAATTGTCCTGAACGTGGATAACCTTGATATTCGTTGCCTTTTCCTTGCTGGCCCCCGCAATGTAAAACGGCAGGCGTTTACCTGTATTCTGGTAGACAATCTCCTGGTAGACTGCGCCCTGGATGTCGTACCCCCAATACCTTACAAAATCCAGATAGCCGATATCCCGTACCCATTCCAACTTAGTAAGGGATGCCATAACCTTTAAATCCACGATTGCGATTCCCTCCAGGTAGGAATCAATTTTTATTTTCCAGGGAAGTCCGAACAATTCCCCGGCCATGATAACCTGTTTCTGGCCGGACATGTGCGCCATAAAGAACTCGTCACGCTCAATGCGGGCGATAATGTCATTTGCCTGCACATAATCCGATTTCAAGCCCTTGTCTCCGGTTTTCTTGAAGATATCCGGGTGCTCTGCCTTGAACTTATCCAGCGTGCCCTCAAAGTAGGCATCTACATAGCTCCCTACCAGGAGTGCGGTTGTTTCCTCTTCCTCATACACTCCCCTGATCTTATCCATGGCGGTGAACTCGCACCCTCTCCGTCCGTATGTTCCCACAAAATCTTTAAACTGTGAGACGGACATATACTCAAAATTGGCCTCTTCCGAATAATAATTCTCTGCTGTCAACTGCATACTCTATACCTCCTGATAAGTCGCACCCGTAAAACGGATGTAGTTCTGAATCTTCGTGATCTGTTCCTGTGTGCCAGTAATGATAAGTTTTACAGACCTGCCTCCCGGATATGCTCTTGTCTGCGCCTCCGGCTGTCCCACTTTTGCCGGTTCCTCCCGGTGTGGGATATTTCCAGCCGCAACCCCGGCATTTCCGGCATTCTCCGACTGCCCCATTCTGGGCGGCTCCTGTTGGGCCGGTACATTCCCGCCGTGTCCGTGCGCCCCAGGCGCTCCCGCTGACGCAACACCCGGTTGCATCATGCCAGCCAACGATCCAGCAGCATGTGTCTTGGCAGGCGTTCCGGACGGCATCATCCCGGCCAGCTTTTCTTTTCCGTCACGTTCCATTTGTTCCCGTGCCATGCGTTCCTGTTCTTCTTTGCGTCTCTGCTCTGCCTCCCGCTTTTTCCGCTCCATTTCCAGGATGCGCTCACGCTGGGCTTTCAGTTCGTTCATCTTTGCAATGGCTTTCTGCAAAGAGAGGTCAGCTTTATAGATTGCCAGCATATCCTCTTCAAATTCGCTGGCAAAAGATTTGATTGTGGTGATTTCATCCAGTATCTTCTGGATGCCGTTCTCGATACCCTCCCGCCAACTTTTCTTAGTGGCCGTGGCATTTTCCCACCGTTCATCATAGATAACGATCCTGGCCTTTTCCCTGATATCCTCCGGAAGAGACTCTGACTTTTTATTCCAGTAGTCCATGATCTCTTTCCTGGCCGCCTCTTTCCGGCGCCTCTCGTAATCCTGAACCTGGTCATTGATTGCATTGATCGGCTTTTCAATCAGAGCGATAAGCTCCTTTGCCTGGGATTCTATAATCGCATACGGCTCCAGACACTTATCCTTGACCTCTTTCTGGCGTTCCTTGATAGCCGCCGAGAGTTTTCTGAGTGTGGCAACATCACTCTTTGCCGTCTTGATTGTGGCGTCCGTATAGGCTGTAGTCCGGTATACTTCCAGCCCGTCCTCCAAAACCTGTTTGATCTCTTCAAAGTTCCATGAAACCTTTCCCGGCTCCTGCTTTACTACTACGCTAATCTCATTCATCCTGTTATCCTCCTATCCTACGCAAACGGTAGTTCATCTTCGATCTCGTTCGGAATGGAAAAATTGGGATCATAGCCCCCGCCGTTTCCGTATCCCTGCTGCTGTTCAAACTGCAAAAATTCCTCTTCGTACTGGCTCTGCGGCTGCTGTGCGGGAACCGGCTGTTTTCCCTGTTTCTGCGCCTGCGCTCTTTTGATCTGTTCCATTACATCAATCGGAGCGCCGTTATCCGGCAATGCCGCCTGTGTGGTTCCGGATATCTGCATATTCTCAAATGTCACATCCCCTCCGTCCTCAAAAGCAATCCTCTGTTCGATATTGTCAAAATCCAGATCAATCAACTTGCAAAGGCGCCGGAGTACGGTTTTTTTATACATTTCTCCGGGAGAGTTTTTCCATGCTGGGCTGTCTTTTGCCTTTGAGTAATTGTTCCTGACATTTTCTATGTCCTCTGCGCTCATGGTGTCGTACATCATAGATCCGTCTCTGTAAACCACGATTGCAAAAGCCCCTCTCATGGGTGCGTTTGAAAACGGCTGCGGTTTGAAATGAACTTTCTGCTCTCCGCTCTCAACCTCTTCCACAAAGAAATCACCGTCACGAACCACCTTAGCAAAGATATCTTTAATCGGATTTTTGCTGTACTTTTTGCACAGCTTAATCTCGCCTTTATAGTCCGTTTGAAACTGCATATTTCCCCCATAGGGGATTGCGTAACATTCTCCATTGAAGAAATCGAGCCCCAGGTACGCCCCTTTTGCCAGACATACAGGAATCGTTTTCACATCCACTTTTGCGAGCTGGTCTTTTTTCTTGCTGTCTCTCAACATATCCTGAATCACTGTAATACAGTTCAGGATAAACCTCTCTCGGTTGAATCCGGCCGGTAGAGCCTCTTTGTGCTTTCCCAGCTCCGATATGAGGCCGTTCTGAATGGAATCCAGATATTGTGCTGTTGTCATTTGCGCCACGCCTCTTTACCTCCTTAAAAAATATTTTGTATCTGCATCATGGCTATGCTGTATGTATTGATAGCCCTCCTGATGTGCCACACCACTCCTTAATCACATCCGGCAGTAGAAACGGCAGATAGCTTTCATCACGCCCGGCAGTTTTCGCTTTCCTCCTGGCATATTCGATAAGCCCCTGGAATGTATCATCATCCACCTTATATCCGTCTGCCTCTGCTTTTTCCCGGATGCCCTGATAGTCAGTATTCATTCAGAATATCCTCCGCCACTGACTTCACAACCGCTTTTACGGTGACTAAAAGAGGAATAACCAGCCACTCCCCGCCGACCGCTATGTAGCCCCTTTCCTGGTAGGCCACCCTGACGCATACAGCAGTCAGTATCAGTCCAACCGTAAGCAAAAGCCAGTTTTTCAAAATGATTTTCATTGTGCCTCCTACTTGTAAAACTTGTGATTGCCCTCCCGGAAGAGAAATTCAAGATTTCTGCTGTGCCAGCTATCCGCACCGGCATTTTCAAAATACATGGCTCCCATGCTTTCATCCCAGCCGCCCTTTATAAGCTCCAGCGCCGCCAGACAATCATCATCCGGAACCGTGGAATAGTATCTCCCGTCCAGCACCGGCGAATATTGCCTATCCTGGAATACAACCTCTGATACCGTGTCAGGAAATTCATCAGACCGTACCCGGTTGACTACGGACAGCATCACCAGGGCTTTTCCCTCCGTGCTCTCACCCCCTGCCTCCGACATGGCAAGTTTCAGCAAAATCTCCTCGTCTGCGGCATCCAGGCTCATGGCCGGTTCCGGCTCCGGCTCCCCGGTTTCCTCTTCCTGTATGACGTAGATAACCGGCTCCGGTGTTTCAGTCGGTTCCGGTTCTGCAGGTGTCTCCGGTGTTTCCGCCTCTATGTCTGCCACCATATCCAGGTGATCCGCCTCCCTTTCTTCCTGGGCTATCCCTTTCATGGTAAGAACCAGGCTCAACGTTGCGGCACATATGGACGCCAGCTTCAGGATATCTTTACACCGCATGGCCGAAATCCTCCATAATGGGAGAGGCGAATATGCCTAAATCAATATCCGGGTATTCCTCTATTGCTTTCAGCAGATCGGCGTCCGTTGTGATTCCATATTCTTTTTCCATGATCTCACGCAATCTATCAACGAGTGCCATTCCCACCGCCCCTTTCCGTGATTTTTTCAGCAAACATCCGGAGCTCTGATATTGTCTTTGCCAGGGAATCGAGATTCCGCATAATGCCGTCAAACTCTTCTCTCTCGCTTTCATCAATCTTTCCGTCTGCCGCTATGCTTAATAGCTGTTTTTTCATGTTCTGGATTTCTTCATCATCCAGGTCATTCAGGAGCCGGACCGTCACGCTTGCCAGACCGTCAATCTCCGTGGCGACCGGTAGTTGCTTTCCTATCGGACATTCTCTTTTGCAGTAGAGGTTTTTAAGCTGGGGGGAATTGTAAAGGTCGGCCATCATAACCACAATGTCGACCGGAACTGCCTTAGTTATCCCCAGCTCGTAATTTGACAGTGTGGATGTGGATATCCCCAGAAGTTCCGCTGCGCTTTCCCGGCTTCTTAGCTTATCGTTGTATTTTGCCGCCTCTTCCCTACAGGCACGGTATATATTTCCCATGCAATTCATACAACCATTCTCCATGTTCATTTACCCTCCGTTGCCGTATAATTTACTTAGACCTGTAATTCAGCTCCTACATCCGGTATATGCAGATAATCACTGATTTTTTTTACGGCAATGGGGCTTGTTACCCGGCCATTCAGAATCGAGGTAACATAAGACCTTGTCAGATTCAATTTATCTGCAAGCTCTATGATGCTTATGTCCTGCTGAATCATAGCGATCTTTGCGCTTTTGCACCAGGGAGACAGTTTCCTTGCCATTGTGTAGCCTCCTTTCCTTTTACTTTACTTTTGTTCACTTTTGCGTTAAAATAAAATGAGTTTGATTTTGTTTTTGCGTTTTTGTTTCATTCTCAATTTTATTCTATATTTTATACTTTAACTCATAATTATGAGCCTGTCAAGTATTATGCGCATTTTTATGTGTTTTGGGGAGGATTTATGGTTTACGACAACTTTAGTGACGTGTGTAAGGAAAAAGGAACGTCCATAACTGCTGTATTAAAAGCATTAGGAAAAAGCACTGGAAGTACCGGGAATTGGGCTAAAGGTCAATTCCCAAGGTTAGATATTGTTATGGAAATGGCGAGTTATCTTGGCGTATCATTAGACAAGCTGGTTTACAATCGTGAACCTCTCCCTGCCTCCATATCCGAATCCGATCAGGAATGGCTAGATATCATTTGCCGGATTCCGGCAGAGAAACAGGAAATGTGCAAGGATTTTTTGCGCACTCATATGGCGGTTCCAGAAAAGTATGCTGACGAGAAAAAAGCGTAATCAGTAATGAATATCTGGAATGGCGGCGCAGAAACAATAAATCAGAATAGGGGGTATCTTATGGGAAATCAGGAAACCGGAAGAAAAATCATGATTGATCTGCTGAACAATCCAGCCGGAGACCAGGACGCATACGTTATGGAGCTTCAAAGGCTGCTGATGTGCTACCAGGTTGCAAGCCCGGACGATAGAAATGTGGTGTGGGCCGCACTCAACAAATACGCCAGCAAAATAGACAAGATATAGCCCCGTGCAGGGGCTTTTTCTCTTTGGGGGATAAAATATATGTCAAGAAATAGAAAGACCGTAAAATCGAAATCTGGGCTTTCCAGGGCAAAGAAAGTGGCTATCTATATCCGTGTATCTACCATGCACCAGATTGACAAGGATTCTCTGCCTATGCAGCGCAAAGACCTGATAGCCTATGCGGAGTTGATTCTAGGGATAAGCGAGTATGAGATATTCGAGGATGCCGGTTATTCAGGAAAGAACACCGACCGGCCAGCCTTTCAGGATATGATGTACCGCATCCGCAACGGTGAGTTTTCTCATGTGCTGGTCTGGAAAATAGACCGCATTTCCCGTAACCTGCTGGACTTTGCGGAAATGTACGAGGAACTACAGGAACTCCGTGTTGTCTTTGTCAGCAAAAACGAGCAATTTGATACCTCCACGGCCATAGGTGAGGCTATGCTCAAAATCATCCTGGTATTTGCGGAGCTTGAAAGAAATATGACGTCCGAGCGTGTGACCGCCGCCATGATATCCAGGGCCAGTAACGGCCAGTGGAACGGTGGCCGGATTCCCTTTGGCTATGACTATGATCCTGAATCCGGGGAGTTTTCTATCCGGGAGGACGAGGCGCAGGTCTGCCGGATACTAAAGGATGATTACATGGAGAATAAATCCCTGACTCATACATCCCGGCTCCTGAATGAGCGTGGGTATAGAACCAGGGCCGGTGTAGAATGGTCTCCTACTGCGGTATGGATAATTGCGTCCAGTCCTTTCTATGCTGGGATATACAGATACAACCGATACAAAGGAACTGACCACCGCACCGAAAACCCGGAGGATGAATGGGTAATGGTGCCGAACCACCACCCGGCGATATTCACAGTGGAAGAATATGAGGTTATGGCAAGTATGTTGAAAGACAATTCCAGGAACTTCTCTAATTATTCCGACCGGCAGCATACCTCTTCAAAGGTTCATCTTTTCTCTGGGATTGCATACTGCGGGAAATGTGGGAATAAAATGGTCTCTACTCCTGGAAAGCTAAGCGCTGACGGCTACCGTCCGTCTAACTACTCATGCCCCAAAAGGCGAAAAACCAAAGAATGTGACAATCAGACTGTAAATGATAGTGTGCTGGGTGAATTTGTGATAAATTACATCCTTAACATGTTGAACGCCAAAAAGGAATTTTCCGGTATCAATTCTCCTGGGGAACTGGAAAAGCGGCTCCTTTTTGGCAGCACGTTCTCCGGTGTGGAACATATAGAGGAAAACGGGCTCCATGAGTTTTATAATCTCCTGGCCAGGTACGGCTCCGACAACTCCTACAGCTTTTCTATCCGCAGGCCCAGGAAAAAGAAAGCCGCCGTTTCCCCAGAAGTAGAACAACTCCGCAAGGAAAAGGAACGCCAGGAGCGTGCTATGCAGAGGCTCCAGGAGCTCTATCTGTATTCTGAATCTGCAATGTCGGAAAAAGACTTCATCATCCGGAAATCAGAAATATCAAAGCGCCTGGGTGATGTAAGCGCAAAACTCGGCCTTGTCTCCCGTGGCACTGAATCCTCTCTGTCGGACGAGGATTTTATCAAACAGGCAAGCCACCTGCTAATATCCAGGCAACTAGCAGAGAGGAAATATATCTATTTCAAAGAATTTGCAAAATCGGTATCTCCGGAAATCCTGAAAACCTACCTTGATACCATTCTGGATTCCGTGACGCTCACGGGCGGGCATGTGGAATCAATCATATTCAGGAACGGGCTCACTCATAAATTCATATACAAGGCATAAGATAAGCCGGTAGGGATTCACCCTCCGGCTCTCTTTTTGATCTGTTTTCTTGTGAACAATAGTTAAATTTGGGTGTCATTTGATTAGCATGGCATCCCCAAAACTGAAGAAGCGGTATCTCTCCCGGACGGCTTCCTCATAGGCTGACAGCACCCGTTCCCGGCCTGCCAGCGCGCTGACCAGCATCACCAGTGTGGATTCCGGCAGATGGAAATTGGTAATCAGACCGTCCAGCACCCTAAAGCGGTAACCCGGGTAGATAAAAATCTCCGTGTCTCCGCAGCCTGGCCTCACCTGGCCGTTCTCATCCGCTGCGCTCTCCAGCGTCCGGCAGCTGGTGGTGCCTACGCAGATGATCCGGCCCCCGGCAGCCTTGGCGGCATTAATCTGCTGTGCCGCCTCCTGGGTGACCTGATAATATTCTGAATGCATATGATGCTCCAGCACGTTTTCTTCCTTCACCGGTCGAAAGGTGCCCAGCCCCACATGCAGGGTCACATAGGCGATCTCCACGCCCATCTCCCGGATCGCCTCCAACAGTTCCCTGGTAAAATGCAGCCCCGCCGTGGGTGCCGCCGCCGATCCTTCGTACCTGGCATAAACGGTCTGGTAACGGCTTTTGTCCTGCAGCTTGTGGGTGATATAGGGAGGCAGAGGCATTTCACCCAACTGATCCAGCACCTCTTCCCAGATACCCTGGTAGGTAAATCGAATCAGTCGGTTGCCCTCCTCCACGGTCTCCAGCACCTGTCCCCGCAGCAAGCCTTCTCCAAATATAAGTTCTGTACCCGGTCTGCACTTTTTACCGGGTTTTACCAGAGTTTCCCACACATCCTTCTCCCGGCGCTTCAAAAGCAGCACCTCCACATGGGCCCCTGTACCTTCCCGTTCCCCCAGCAGCCGGGCCGGGATTACCTTGGTATTGTTCAGTACCAGACAGTCCCCGGGACGCAGATATTGGGGAATATTGTGAAATATTTCGTGTCTGGTCTGCCCCGTGTCTCTGTCCAGCATCAGGAGCCTGGAGGAAGAGCGGTCCTCCAGGGGATCCTGGGCGATCAACTCCTGGGGCAGGTCAAAGTAAAAATCTGATTTTTTCAGTTCCATTGTTTTCTCCATATCCACAGGCCCTCTCCCATGGTCCTCCTGCGGTGTGTCACATGGTCACATTTTCCGCAAAAGCCTTGTATCCCCTGTAGGCTTCATAGATATCCGCCTTGCTGGTAGCTTCCCAGGGAGCATGCATATTCAGCACGGGAACTCCGCTGTCAATGACATTCATACCATAAAGAGCCAGGATATAAGCGATGGTTCCGCCTCCTCCCACGTCCACCTTACCCAGTTCCGCCGTCTGCCACTGGATCTTGGCCTCGTCCATAACCCGGCGCAGATGTGCCATATACTCCGCGTTGGCGTCATTGGAACCGGACTTGCCCTTGGCGCCGGTAAACTTGTTAAATACCATGCCTCCTCCCAGGAAAGCCGCATTCTGCAATTCAAAACAGCTTCTGTAGCCGGGATCGAAAGCCGCGCTCACATCGGAAGAAAGCATGGCGCTCCGGGACAGACATCTGCGCAGATTCAACTCGCTGTACTCTCCCGTCAGGTTCATCAGTTCCGCCACAGCGTTCTCAAAGAAACGGGAGCGCATGCCCGTGGCCCCCACCGATCCCACCTCTTCCTTATCCACCAGGATGCAGCACACGGTTCTCTCATGCCCTTTTAAGTCCAGCATGGCCTTTAAGGAAGTAAAGGCGCAGACCCTGTCGTCCTGCCCGTATGCCAGAATCATGCTGCGGTCAAAGCCCGCCTCTCTGGCCTTTCCTGCGGGAACCACTTCCAGTTCCGCGGAGATCAGATCAGCCTCCTCAATATCGTATGTCTCTTTGAGAATATCCAACACCCCGGACTTCACCAGATTCTTTGCCTTCTGCTTGCCCTCGTCCGTCTCCATCTCCTCCTGTCCCAGAACCAGAGGCCGGGACCCCACGATCAGATCCAGCGCCTCCCCCTCTATGACCTTCGCGGCGGATTTCTCAAGCTGCTGGGCGGCCAGATGGATCAGCAGATCGGATACGAAAAATACGGGATCGTCCTCATTTTCCCCGATATTTAACTCAACGGTGGTTCCGTCTTTTTTCACCACCACTCCATGGATGGCCAGCGGAAGCGTCACCCACTGATATTTCTTTACGCCGCCGTAGTAATGGGTATCCATATAGGCAAAAGTATGATCGCCATCCTCAAACAGCGGATTCTGCTTTACATCCAGCCTGGGGCTGTCTATATGAGCACCCAAAATGTTTATTCCCTCTGTCATAGGCGTCTTGCCGACACGGAACAGGGCGATAGATTTATTCATCCAGACACTGTACACCTTGTCACCCTTCTTCAAAGTTTCCCCGGATTTAACCAGAGACTCCAGTTCCCGGTAGCCCTCCCCCTCAATCATGTTTACAATGGTGTCAATGCACTCCCGCTCGGTCTTGCCCCGGTCCAGGAATTCCCTGTACTCATTGCTCAATTTCTCCATCTTTTTTAATTGCTTCTCATCATAATTCTCCCATGCACATTTTTTTAACATTTCCTCTGCTCCTCTCCGATTCTTTTTTATTAATAGTTCGGCCTGTTCCGGTAAATATGGCATATTATGACCCGGTTTCCAAAACAGGCCCGGACAATCTGCATTTTATACTGTACCCATGGACATTGCCTGCGCAGCATTCCCTCTACAGCAGATCCATCCTAACTCCGCAGTTCAATATCCAACTGGTTTTTCAGGTTCTTTAAGATCTTTTTCACAAAACGGTCCACCGCATCCGGTTCAAAAGCCTCTTCACGAGGCGCAAATTCCACGGTGAAGGCCATACTCTTCTTGCCTGCCGCAATCTGTCCGCCCTCGTATACATCAAAGAGGCGAATGGACTTGATATGGCTGCAGGAATTTCGAATGGCTTCCTCCACCTGGCCACAGGTCACGGACTTATCCATCACCAGCGCCAAATCCCGACTCTCCTCCGGGAACCTGGACAGGGGAGTGAAGCCGGCCTGTCTGTCGTAGGCATCGGCCAGGCTGCGCAGGTCAATCTCCAGCACATAGGCATCGGCGCGCAGATCCAGCTGCTCCGCCACTTCGTAAGCCACCTTGCCCATGCATCCCACTTTCTTGCCCTCGAAAAAGATGGCAGCCGCCTGGTAAGGATGCAGATAGGTCTCCGTCTCCGGCACATAGTCAAACCTGGCAAACAGCGTGTCCGCCACTCTCTCTGCCATACCCTTCAGGGTAAAGAAGCTTTCCTCCTCGCCAAATACGCCGATACACAGAGTTTCCCGTTCGTCCGGGTACTCGTCCAGGGGCAGGGACCGGGGAATAAACACCTTGGCGCTCTCGTAAAGCCGCCCTTCCAGAATCCCCTTTTTCTGATTCCGGGAAATGGCGTTTAACATGGAAGGAACCAAAGTGGTCCGCATCAAGGACAACTCCTCGTTGATGGGATTCAATATGCGGATGGCCTGGCGTTTCGGCGCATCCTGGGGCAGACGCAGCAGGTCCAGATCCGAGGGAGAGAAAAAGCTGTAGTGGATACACTCATAGGCTCCTGCACCGCATAACGCCCGTTTGAGTTTCATCTCCTTTTGCATATTCCGGGGCACACCGCCCATGGTCACCTGAGCCTGGGGCATAAAAGCGGGAACCACATGGTCATAACCGTACATACGGATCACTTCCTCCGCCACATCCGGATAATCCTCCATGTCCTCCCGGTAGGCAGGCACCTGCAGAGTCAGTTCATCGCCCTCCAGAGTGGGAGCAAAATCCAGGTTTTTCATAATCCGCAGAATCTCCTGAACCGGCACTTCGATGCCCAGCACATCCTCCACCTTCCTGACGCTTACTTTCATCTCCCGGGGTTCTATGAGGTTGCCCGTATTCACATCTATATGAGTGGAGGAAACTTTGCCGCAGCCCAATTCCTGAATCAGATGCAGTGCCCGCTCCATGGCGTGCACAGTGAAATACTCATCCACGCCTTTCTCATATCTGGCGCTGGCATCCGTGCGTTTTCCCAGTCCCCGGGAGGTTTTGCGGATATTGTCCCGGGCAAATTTCGCCGACTCGAACAAGACTTCCCCGGTGCTCTCCCGGATCTCGGAGTTCAGCCCTCCCATGACCCCTGCCAGGGCCACCGGCTTCACACCGTCGCAGATCACCAGATTGTTGGTATTCAATGTATACTCCTGTCCGTCCAGAGTGGTGATCTTCTCTTCCTGACCGGCCCGGCGCACCTCAATGGCATTGCCCTCCAGATAATCAAAGTCAAAGGCATGCATGGGCTGCCCCATCTCCAGCAGCACATAATTGGTGATATCCACGATATTGGAGATGGGTTCCTGACCCATCAACGCCAGCCTGCGCTTCATCCACTGCGGGGACTCGCCGATTTTCACGTCATACACATAATGACCGATATACCGGGGGCACAGATCCGGGGCATCCACTGTCACCGTGAAACCCTCCTTCTTCACCGCCGTCTCGGTGTAATCCAGGGCGGGCATACGGAAAGGCTTATCCAGCACCGCCGCCACCTCCCTGGCAATGCCCATTATGCTCTGGCAGTCCGGCCTGTTGGCCGTGATGGAAATGTCAAAAATCCAGTCGTCCAGGCCCAGGATAGGTTTTACGTCCGCTCCGGGCTCCACGTCCTGGGGAAGCACCAACAGACCGTTGTAGCCTGCGCCGGGAAACAGGTTCTCGCTCACTCCCAGTTCCACGCCGGAGCACAGCATTCCCTCGGATTCATAGCCCCGCAGCTTCCCCTTCTTAATCGTCATGACGCCCTCCACGGTCTTGTGGTCCTTGGCCGTCATGTACACCGTGGCCCCGGCCAGCGCCAGCGGATATTTTCCTCCCGCCTGCACATTGTCCGCACCGCAGCACACCTGGAAGGTGCCATGGCCGCCGGCATTCACCCGGCACACATGCAGATGCGTGTCGGGGATGGCCTCACAGGTCTCCACCAGACCCGCCACCACATTACTGACTGCCTCTCCCACTTGATGCAGCTCTTCCACTTCAAAACCACAGGAAAAAAGTTTTTCCTCCAGCTCCTGGGGTGTCACATCAATCTCCACATAATCCTTTAACCAACTCAAAGGTACTAACATATTATCCCTCCTGATTTCGTTCCGCATTCTCCCGGCAATACACGGGGAAGCCGCCGAATTACGGCCGCCCTGGGAAAATACGGTTATCCACTTTATTTTCTGTGTCCTGGCCGCCAATCCCTTAATTGTCGTCAATCTGCCGCAATACCCGCAGATCGGACTCAAACAGAAGTTTCACATTGTTGATGCCGTATTTCAGCATGGCGGTACGGTCCAGGCCGATGCCGAAAGCCAGACCGCTGTACTGTTCCGAATCAATGCCGCAGTTTTCCAGCACCTTCTTATTCACGATGCCAGCGCCCAGAAGTTCAATCCAGCCCGTACCTTTACACAGTTTGCAGCCCTTGCCGCCACAGGAAAAACAACTCACATCCACCTCCACAGAAGGCTCCGTAAAGGGGAAATAGGAAGGACGCAGCCGGGTGGTGGTATCCTCTCCGAAAATCTTTTTCACAAAAAGTTCCAACATCCCTTTCAGATCGCAAAGGGTAATTTTCCGATCCACCACCAGCCCCTCCATCTGATGAAACATGGGAGAATGGGTGGCATCGTCATCTGAGCGAAACACCTTACCCGGCGCAGCCACAATTTTGATCGGTGGTTTTTTCTTTTCCATGGTATGGATCTGGGCCGCACTGGTCTGGGTAGCCAGCAAAAACTCCGGTGACAGATAAAAAGTATCCTGCATATCCCTGGCGGGATGATCTTTGGGGATGTTCAAAGCCTCAAAATTGTAATAGTCGTTCTCAATCTCCCGGGTCTGAGCCACTTCAAAGCCCATGCCCACAAAGATATCCATAAGCTGGTTGCGAATCTGGGTGACGGGATGCAGGTTGCCCGTTTCCACGTTCCGGGCAGGCATGGTCACATCAATGCGCTCGGACTCATAACGCCGCTGCAGTTCCCTCTCCTTCATCTTCTCATCCAGTTCCATAAACCGCTGCTGGGCCCATTCTTTCAGTTCATTTACGCTCTTGCCGAAGCCGGCCCTCTCCTCGGGCGCAATGCTCTTCATCTCCTTCATCAACTGGCCGATTTTGCCTGTCTTGGAGTCCAGGAACTGCTTGCGCAGTTCAAATGCCTCCGCCCTGGAATTAGCACGTTCTTTTATGCCATCCAGAATCTCCTGCCTGATGTTCGCCAATCTGTCGCTCATTTCCATATCCTCCTGCATTAAAATTCCGCATATTCCCTGTCGGCGCTGGGAACCGGCCGCTCTGCCCGGAAATATACTGTTTTCATTCCCGTATTTCACGGAAAAAAACAGTCCCATGTACAGTCTCCTGTACATGGGACGAAAACTCTTCTTTCCGCGGTACCACCCACATTCCCCATCCGATACGGACGGGACTCTCAGATACGTGTAACGCACGTCTGCGGCCAAGACTACAGCCTGCCATATGACAGCAGGATTCACCCCGGCGGCTCCGGTGGGAAATTCATGCAATCATCTGAACGCAGGAAAACTCGCAGCCGGTGGCTTCCCCTCTCTGTGCGAAAATGACGCCCTACTTTACACCTTCATCGCCTTTGTATCTCTCACTGTGACTATTCTAGAGGCTTCTCTCCAAAATGTCAAGCGCTTTTTTCTTTTATGGCTTTCCTACGCCTGTCGTCCTACTGCCTGCTGGTACTCCTGTACGGATATCCCGGCAACCTCACAGGCTTCCTCCACCGTACAGCACAGTTTTTTCACTATACTACCTATAATGGAAATCCTTTCTTCCGCTCTTCCGTCTTCTATTAAATCGTCTATCGCCTGACACATATCCCGCTCCTCCTTAACATTCTTCCGTGCATCCGTTGTATTCTGTAATATTTCCGAATGGATCATCTGTCCTATGACATTGTAAGTCTCCTGGTCCAGATGACGGCACTCATCATGGGATTCCACATATTCCAGAAACCGTTCCTTGTCTGCCCTGCGGGCATACAGTTCAAACACTGTCCGCAGAGATGTCCGAAAACTGGAATAGTCGTTTTCCTCATTTAAATCCAAAATGTGCAGCGGGTACTCCGGCGTCAGCCCTCTGAGTTCCCGGGCCGCACCAGGTTTTGCGCTGCCAAAATCCAGCAACTCGTGTAGGCTTCTTGGTCCATCCCAGGGCCTGTTCCCCCAATAAATCACCAAGGTTGCCACCGGCCGAATCCGATCGCCCTTTCTGACCTTGTACAGATACTCTCCTGCCCCGATCTTTTCATGCCCCTTTTCCCTGAATTCGGTATCGTTCTTCCGCATCAATTCTCGTATCTGCCGATCATACTCCAACGCCTCCCTCAGCAGAACCCGCACTGGCATACCATAGTCCACATACTCCTGGTTCTCCAATATCCACAGGGCAAACAATCCTCCCTCCGTTTTTTGACGCATGGCCATATCGCAAGTCCGCTCCAGCGACACATCGCCCTCCGACTTCAGGACCGCCGTCCCGGCCTCCTCAAGCTGCGCCCCGTCCAGTATCTGTGCTCCACCAAATACGCTGCCATTGTAGACATCCGCATACCGCATCGGGTCGGACAGATAGGATTTGAGTGCCAAATCCTTTTTCCCCAATTTTACCTCCTCCCGCAAAAGAGTCCGCTCACTGTCGAAATCTCCTGCTCTATTCAAATAGTATGTGAAATAAAAGCAAGAATCTGTCTCGACTTCCCAAACGGGAAAAGATAAATTGCCTATAGCAGATGTATAGAATCATTGCTTTGAGTTTAAAATATCATACATTTTCTCAGATGTCAATATTTTTCGGCTTTTCGGAGCGCCTGCTTTTCACTCCTCCAGGCTCTCCAGCTGCCGTCCCTTCCGATCTACCAGCACCTTGTTCACGGGATTGAAAAAGCAGTTCAAATATGCCCCCACCAGGATGATATACATGCAGAAATACATCCAGATCATGGCAATAATAATCAGGGACAGGCTGCCGTAGATGCTGAAAGAGCCGCTGAGGTTCAGATAGATGGAAAAACCCCAGGAGAAAATACTCCACACCACAGCCGTAAAACTGGCCCCCGGTATCTGTTCCCGAAACCGCAGCTTCTTGCTGGGCACATATGTGTATATCGCCGCAAACAGCAGAGTCAGCACAATCCAGGAAAATATAAAACGCAGATTTACCACCAGTGAAAACAGTACTTCCAGTTGAGGCACCTTGGCCAGCACCACATCCACCAGCTTGCTGCCCAGTACCATAATCACCAGAGAGATCACGGTGGCAATCAGCATAACCACCGTATAAACAGCCGCAATGAAACGCACCACAAAATAATTCCGCCGTTCCTGTACGCCATTGACAGCATTCAGCCCGCTCATCAGGGCCATCAGTCCCTTGGCGGCAGTCCAGATCATCACCAGAGCCGCCAGAGGCAGGATGGAGGACGCCCTGCGGTACACATCATGAATCAGCTGCGTCACCATGGAATCAATCTGGTTCGGAGTCACCTCTGTGATAGCCCGGGTCAGATTCTCCTCTGTCAGCGGCGTGTAGGGAATCATGGTACAGATCACCATCAGCATGGGTACCAGAGACAGGAATATAAAAAACGCCGTGCTGGCCGCATAGGCACTGATATTTTTTTCGCTCATCTTATTACCGAAATGTATGCCGATTTTAATCAGCTTCCCCATCATAATATATCTCCTTCACGCTGCATCCTTCATAAAAAAACCGCAGGATGTCCCCGGCGCCGTACCCTTCCGCCGCCATGGATCTGGCCCCGTTCTGGCTCATGCCCACGCCGTGGCCAAAACCGCCGCCAGTCAGGTTATATCCTACCACAGTCTCCCCCTCTTTCGCAATCTCTATGGTAAAAAACGCGCTGGGCAGCAGGGTTTTTGCGTTTACCCGGCTGCCGTCCTGCCGCTGCACCAGAGTCTCTCCGTCGCACAGTACATATCGGATTGTATTCTCCGATATTATTTTATATGTATCCCGGTCCGTCTCGATCAGCAATTCATCTGCCACGCCCCCGGCCCCTCTGGCCAGCACGGTCAGATTCCGAATCTCCTGAAAGGACTTTATCGGACTGCTGACATAGTCCTCCCCATCCCTGGTCAGCACCAGTCTGTCATTGGTGTCGTAACGATTCCGCAGCCGCTCCAGGACCCTGCCGGGATCCAATGTCTTTACCGTGTAAGTCCAGCGGTACCATCCCTCGTCAGCCTCAAAGTCCCCGGGATCCGTGCTGCGGATTGCGGCGGCAAAAATCTCTTCTTGGATCAATTCCTCCGGCCCCACAGCCTCCCCAATGGTTTCCACCGCCGTCCCCGTCAGCACCCGGCCCATCTCCCCCCGGCTCAGGTGCCTGGGCACAATGTAGCCATAGCTGTCTGCCGCGCTGGTTTTCCATACATGGGCATCGCTGCCATATCCCCAGGAAGTGGAATAATAATAGGTCTCCGCCGGCGTCACGCCGTCCTCCCGCACCAACAACTGGCCATAGGTGGCCTTCACTGCGGCAGTAGCCTCCTCCTGCTCCAGAATGTTGTTATACACCTGATAAGAAGAACTGTCGTCCACATGGGCTCCCAGCGCCTCATACCCGGCACGCTGCATATGAGTATATGCATAAGTCCGGGCGCAGATGGCCTGGGCTTTCAACGCCTCCTGGGGATAGGAAGCAGGCATCTCACTGGGCACCACACTGTAAAGGTACTCTTCCAGAGGCAATTCGTTGATCAGCACCGTTCCCCCTTCTGTCCACAGCAGTTCCAGGCTGCCCCGGTAAGCCGGTATGCCCTGGCTGCGGCGGATGCTCGTGAGAATCATTTTTCCTGTGCGGACCGTGGGTTTTACCACCAGCCGGGCCCCCTCCGGAACCGTCAGTTCCATGCGCTCCCCCGCCGTATGGAGGGTTACCGTCTCCTGGGAATTGGCGGCGGACAGTACCTGCACGGTGTAGTCCGTGTCACAGGTCAGTTCCACCCTGTCATGATAGATCCCCTGGTAATCGCTGTTTTTCAGCAGCACCCGAATGGTCTCCATGGCCTCTTCCCGGGCCAGAAGTATGGCGCAGATCTTTCCCTCCTCCAGGCAAAAATCCGCAAAATCATAGCCTATGCGCAGATCCTGGTAAGTGACCGTCATAAGTTCCCGGTACAGACGATATCCCTGCACCTCCCGGGTGAATTCCAGCCTGCCCTGTCCCTCCAGCCACACAGCCTCCTGGTCCACCCCCAGCACCTTGCCGCTGACTTTCTGAGACTTCAGCTCCACATCTGTAACCAGGCCGTCCGTGAGTTCCAGGTCCGCCACCTGTTCCCTCACCCGCAGACACCATGCCTCCGTACCCCAATCCTCTTCCTGCGCGTACCCCTGCTCCAGACCGTTTCCCGATTGTCCGGCATTGCCCGGCTGGCTCATGGTTCCCGATTGTCTGGTACTACCCGGCTGACCTATGGTTCCCGGCTGCCAGACAATGCCCGGCTGACCTGCGGTTCCCCCCTGCCCGGCACTGCCCAACTGGCCTGCGATTCCTCTCTGCCCGAGAACTTCCGCAGCCGCCACCTGCAGCAGGCGCTCCTCCCCTGCCACATAACACAAAAGTCCTCGCGCGTCGGCCTCCATTACCCAGACATTGTGTAAATGCTCCACCATCGGTATATGTTCCTGCTCCACGCTGTCCTGTTGCGGCGTCTCCTCCTCATGATCCCCTCCATGCAGCAAACTTACCACCGCCAGCAAAAGCAGTAAAAACACTCCCAGCAGGCATACCAACGCCTTCAACTGCATTCGTTCCGACTTGCTCATCTCTTTCCAGAATTTCCCCGGCAAATCTTCCCCTCCCCTTTCCTATGGCCGTCTCTGGCCTATGATCGGTTCTCCCTATCAGGTTTTTCTTTGGCGCTGGTTATGTACATATATAAAGGGCAGTCCCAAGGACTGCCCTTTTCCTTCGTAGTACCCCGAAATGCCGGCTCTTGCCTTTTGACTCCTAGCAACGCTAGGTGGGCAACCGCAACCAAGTTTTTGCCTTCCCCTGCAATCCTCATGCGAGTGGAGGCTTGACAGCCGCTTGGCAATATAGGAATCCCTTTTAAAGTAAATGTAGGTTCAAAAATAACAAGAGTTGTCGTACATTCCAGGTAACCTTATTATATCCAATAGATGGACATTTGGCAACTGAAATTTTTGCCAGGAGTCAAAAAAATTGTAAAAATTTTGCAGGTATGGAAGAGACTTCGAAAAGCATTGCTATTCTCTTTATCCTGTGCTATAATAACGCTGTTTGTCAAGATGTTTCACCGTTCACTTTTCGATGAAATTAAAGACAACAGCTTTCATATCGTCAAGAATCAGGAGGAGCAAATTATGAAAAAGAAAATTTTAGCAATGGCACTTTCATTTACGCTGGCTTTCAGCATGGCCGCCTGCGGCAGTCCCCAGGTATCCGGCCCTGTGGACAGGGATATCCCTAACTCATCAAGTGACAGTGCCTCGGACGAGAGTTCTTCCGGGACATCCGCCGAAGAATCCCCGGATAAGAGTTCCACCGCTCTCACAGACTGGTACAACAGCGATGACCGCACTGTGCTGGAGGATGGAATCAACGCCATGTTCGCAAATCTCAACATGACTTTCTCCGTTTCCGTGGAAGAGCCGGATACCATCATTTACACCTACCAGTACACCCAGACCATGAGCGATGAGTCCAACCGCCAGGAACTTCACGATTACTTTGATACCACCCTGAATGAGACCTACGAGGAATTCATCAATGATATCCGGACTTATAAGAATAACTACGGTCTCCCTGTAACCACACTCCGCGTCACCTATCTGGATCTGGACGGTACCAGTCTATATTCCATAGACTTTACCGAGGATTACGTGCCCTCCGATAACGGCACTTCCTCTGGTGGCACTTCCCAGACTTTCGCCTCCCTGGAAGACTGGATAAACAGCGATGAACAGAAAGCACTGGTTAATGCAATTAATCAGCAGTTTGAGTCTGTGGGCGCTACCATTGATTTCTATGCGGAAGGCAATGTGTTGGTCATGGACTTTACCGCCACGGAACAGATGGATCTGGGGGGAACCGGCCAAGATGATATAACCCGCATATTTGAAAGCCAGATTGCCTCTGCCTTTTCCGATATGGGTCCAAAACTGTTTGATTCCTTTGAATCTGACTACGGCCTGGTGTTGGACGACATCAAAATAGTATTCCAAAGCTATGACGGAACGGAACTTTTCTCCAAATATTTCAGCGAAATTTAACATTGCCTCTTTTGCAAAACCTTTTCCATCCGATTCGTTTCATGCAGAAGGCAAATGCAGGAAGGGACTGACCTGTCGGTCAGCCCCTTCTCTTTTATTGCATTATTTTTGTTCCCCTGCAGATCGAGATTACGTATACAAATCTGCAGGGAATATCGTCCATATCAGATATGCTTTCTCTTACAGAGAAGCCGCCTCGTCAACGATCTTCTTCAGTGCAGCCAGCGCCTCGTCAGGCAGCTTGTCGTAGCCTTCCTTCTTGGCAGCAAAGCCTTCCACTGCATCTACACGGTTCTGCATGGCATTCTTCAGGGCCTCGGTGTAAGCCTTGTCGGTGAGATCGGGCTTGAAAGCCTCGGAGGTCTTGCCGGACCAATCGTACATGATCTCGATATCCTCGAAAGGTCCCCACTGCTCGAACTTTGCTTTGCCTTCCACGATGGTCTCCAGGATACCCAGAGTATCCGCAGGCTTGCACTTGGTTCCCATGAAGTCACCGGTATTTACAATGTAGCAGTCCACATTCTTCTCTTCCACCAGCTTCTTGAACTTCTCATAGTCATTTACCAGAGGATAAGTCCTGAAGGGGTTGGCATAAGGAACAATGCGCAGCGCATTCAGATCTGTGCCGGCTGCCACACGCTCTGCGGTGGAAGTCTTGGTGGCCAGAGTTGCGCCCATCACGGATGCCAGAGCGGAGCCTTTCAGCTTCACTACAGGAGGAATGGTGGGATCTTTCATAATCCAGAAGATCGCATTCACAGGCGCGTCAATCTTATCCACACGGTTCGGGCTCCACAGCTTGGACTTGATGGCACGGCCGTTGCCGTTCCTGATATCCTCGGTAACAAGCTGGATATGTCCTTCCTCGTCCAGGGTTGCAGAGCAGTTCTGAGCGGTGAGCAGGAACGTATTGTCCGGGCAGCCGGTGGGATAATCCGCCGTCTTGTCGAAGTAAGTAGGCTCCAGCGCAACAGAAGCGCAGGTATCCGTATTGATGATAAACGCATCATCATGCAGCACCTTGATGCCGCCGAAAGCGTCATACTTGCCGTTATGCTTCGCATGGGTCAGGGTAGACTTGCCGGAACCTGACAGGCCGTATACGGAAGCCACAAACTTCTTGCCGCCCTCCAGGCTGTATTCCTTCTGGCCGCCGTGGCAGGATGCGTAGCCGTTTCTGTTGGCCAGTGCCCAGGCCATGGTCAGAGTGCCTTTCTTATGCTCTCCGAAATATTTCATGCCCAGAATCGCGGCACAGTTCTGATCGGTGTCAAAGTAGCACAGGGTCAGAGGATCGCTCAGGCAGCTGTAATCCACATCGGGAGCCTCTTCGGGAGTCCACTGGGGGTTGGAGAAGATGTAGATATCCGGCTCCTTGCCATCGCCTACGGGCTTGGATTCCTTGTACATCTTCACATACTTGTCGGACATGTACTGGAAGTTCAGCATCCAGTTATACAGGATGTTCTCTTCTCCTTCGGGAATCAACAGATGAGCCTTTACCATGAACTCGGGGTCCAGGCCGATATAGCACTCCGCATGGTACAGATTCAGCCAGCGGGTCCTGTAAACCGCATCCATCACCACCTTATCCAGCTTGGCGGCGTCAACACCCGGCTCACCCTTAATCCTGCGTGCACCGGCATAACGGCCAGTAACCGCGCCGTCGTTGAACAGCAGTACCTTGGTATCTTTCTCCAGGCCCTGCTCCTCAGCCCTGTAAACGGGCATGTCGGTAACGATGGTGCCGGGAGAATTCTTGGCCAGTTCATAAGCCTCTCTCACGGTATTGACCTTAATCACATTGTTGCCGTAAAACGCAGCTTCAATGATGGAACGGGTCTTGCTGAAACCGGGCTTGCCAGCGCCGATTTCACTAATCGGATAATACGCTTTTGTTGACATGTAATACGTCCTCCTTGTAGTGTATTTTTACCGGGTATCCGGTACAACCTCAAAAGTCCTTCTCATTATCTCAGACCTTCGGCCAAAAGTCAATAAAGCCCCCAAAATTTAATATCGTTTTTATAAATTTTCCCCCTTTGCCAGAACCAGTGTCAGAACCTCGCTGTCCACTCTGGTCTCCCTGCGCAGCCACAGCGCTTCCTCCTCAGTGAGATAAGGGGAAACCTTGTCGTAAACCTGTTTCTGATATCTGTACAGAAGCACGCGCTGCTCCTCCGTCAGATAATTTTCGTCTATGGCATCCATGTCGATGGGCACCCAGGTCAGGGTCTCAAAATGCATGAACTGGCCATACTCGTTTTTCAGATCGTTCCTGGCGACCATTACATTCTCGATCCGAATGCCATGGCTGTCCTGGATATAGACACCCGGCTCATTGGTGATGTCCATCCCCTCCTCAAAGGGAACTTCCTCCAGGCCGCCCACGAATTTCCAGCGCAGATTCTGAGGCCCCTCATGAACGTTCAGAATATATCCCACCCCGTGGCCGGTGCCGCACTGATAGTCCAGGCCGATATTCCACAGACGCTGCCGGGCCAGGATATCCAGATTGCGTCCCGTACAGCCGTAGAGCCACCGGGCTGCGGTAAGCTGCAGCATGGCCCCGGCTACCAAAGTATAGTGCATCTTCTGCTCCTGGGTGACAGGTCCCAATACGATGGTGCGGGTCACATCGGTGGTACCTCCCAGATACTGCCCGCCGCTGTCCACCAGCAACATTCCCTCCGGTTTGCACAGGGCCTGGTTCTCCGGCGTGGGCGCATAATGCATCATGGCCGCATTGGGTCCATAGGCGGATATGGTAGGGAAAGACAGGTCCAGAAACTCCGGGATCGCCCGGCGCAGTTGTTCCAGATAATCCGCGGCGCCGATCTCCGTGATCTCCGTCTTGCCGATATTGGTCTTGACCCAGCAGATGAATTTGGTCAAGGCCACACTGTCTTTCAGGAAAATCTTCTCCATATTGGCCAGTTCCACCGGGTTTTTCACTGCCTTCAGCAGTTCCGTGGGGTTGTTGGCCTCCACTGTTTCCTGCTTCCCGCTCACGGCTTTATACAGGGCATAACTGATCTGCCTGCGGTCCACCAGCACCTTGCCCCCCTCCGGAAGGGCTTTTAGGAATTCCACCACGGAATCATAGGGATGGACGGTAATCTGCTTGCCCGCCAAATCGGACCGCACTTCCTGGCTCAGCGCTTTCTCCTGGATAAAAAGATGGGCCTCCTCCCCGGTGATATAGGCATGGCAAAGGGCCATCGGATTGCACTCCACATCACATCCCCGGATGTTAAACAACCACATCAGATCGTCCAGCTTACTCAGCAGAAAACTTCCCGCTCCCTCCAGGGCCATTTTTTCCCGCACATCCGCCAGCTTATCCGCCGTGCTCCGTCCGGCTATCTCCTCCGGCAGCACCGTCACCGGCCCTGCGGGCAAAGGAGGGCGGTCCTCCCAGACGCCGCCTGCAATGTCCCTGTCGTAGGCCAGCCGAATCCCCTTGGCTTTCAGCGCCCTCTCATAGCGCTGCCCTTCGCTGACGGGCACCACTCTGCCGTCAAATCCCAGGGTCTGTCCCTGCTTCATTTCTTTTTTCAAAAATGCCTCGATGGTGGGTACCCCCTCCTGCTGCATCCGCATCAGTTCCACCGTAGTACCCTCCAGTTCCCGTTCCGCCTGGATAAAATACCGGCCGTCGGTCCACAGAGCCGCCCCCTCCTGCCACACCACCAGGGTGCCGTTGGAGCCGGTAAAACCGCAGAAATACTCCCGCACGGTGAAGTAAGTATTCACATACTCCGAATTGTGAAAGTCCGCAGTGGGAATCAGATAGTAGTCGATCCCCTCCTGAAGCAGTTTGCGGCGCAGCGCCTTAAGCCTTTGTATAATCACATTGTTTTCCATAATTAAAGTCTCCTCACTATAGTTTCGCATATGCTGTTTTGCATTCCGCGTCTTTCCTGCGGACGCAGGTTCCGCATCTGCCCTGCGGACGCAAATTCCCCATCCGCTAGACCTTCAACGCCTCAGCCAGTCCTACGGCGCGGGAGGTTCCTACCCGCTGGCAGCCCAGCCGAATGAAATCTTCCAGATCTTCCAAGGTGGACACGCCCCCCGCCGCCTTGATCTTCACGCCCGGGCCGATATGTTCCCGGAAAAGCTGCACATCCTCCCTGGTGGCGCCGCCGGTGCCAAAGCCGGTGGAAGTCTTGATATAATCCGCTCCCGCTGCCGTTACAGCCCCGCACATGGCCACTTTCTCCTCCCGGGTCAGATAGCAGGCTTCCACGATCACCTTCAGCACATGCTCCCCGCAGGCGGCTTTCACCTGCCGGATCTCCTCTTCCACCAGATCATAGCGTCCGTTCTTCACATCGGTGAGATTAATCACCATATCCACCTCATCGCAGCCCTGGTCGATGGCCTCCCTGGCCTCGCAGACTTTGGCCGCCGTTACCTGATAACCCAGGGGAAAGCCGATCACCGTGCAAATCTTCAGCTGCCCGCCATAGGCTTCCTTTACACGCCCCACATAGCAGGGAGGAATACACACGCTGGCCGTGTGGTGTCTGACCGCCTCCTGACACAGCCTGCAAATATCCTCCCAAGTGCAGAAAGCCTTCAACTGGGTATGGTCTACCTTGCTCAACATTTCCTGTACATCCGTCATCTTCCCGTCTCCTTCACTGCGCGCCGCAAAGTCCCCTGAGACCGCGTACGCATATTAATATATTTTAACTCTTTTATTCATAAAAATCCATACCTCACAGGAAACTTTTCCCTATTTTAAGAACCCTGAGCCAGCCAGGCCAAGTATCCCCCTTACAGCGCAGCATCCCCCTCTCTGACGCAATCGGTTATTCACCTGTGCCGTCAGAAAGGGGGGCTGTCACATATTGATCTGCCTATTCAATTATTTGTTTCCGTTCTTCTTTTTCTTTCCAAGTACGGCAAACCCAATTCCTGCCACAGCGATGACAGCCACAATACATACCACCGCCACCAGGCCGCCGCTGCCAAGACTGCCGTCCTCCGCAATTTCCGGAATTTCCGCTCCTTCTGTCTCCGCCGAAACATTCCCGCCATCCTCCGGGTTTTCCTCTTCCCGGATCATTGTGCCGGTTCCTTTCACCAGCACCAATGCGGAAATGGGATCCACTGACGCCTTCCCGTTGGTAATGGTAGCCAGCACTTCCGTCCCGGCCTTCTCACCGTTCACATACACATCCCATACGCCGTCCGGCAGAGTGATCTCCTCCGTCCGATTGTTGGGATTAAAGATCAGGAACAAGCCCTCTGAGGTCTCCCCGTTCACACCTCCGTTTACCTGAAAGGCCACCACATTGGCAGGCAGTCCCTCCACCGGGAACACATTCTGCTGCACATCCTGGGCGTTTGTCAGCCGCAGGGCTCCATGGGCTTTTCGGAAAGCGATCAGTCCCTTGTAGTACGCAAAGACCTGTTTGTATTCTTCCTCTTCCAGCGTCTCCCATTTCAGGCTGTTGACATAATCCGGAGACGCATAGCTGTTTTCGTCAAAAGTACTGTCCGCCTTCATCTTGGTGCGGAGCATTTCTTCTCCGGCCTGCAGGAAGGGGATTCCCTCGGAAGTCATATAAATGGCCGCCGCCAGATTGTTCATCCGAATTTTATCCGCCCTGGACGAACTTAAGGCGGACCTGGTGAGTCGGTCCATCATGGTGAGATTGTCATGGCAGGACGCATAATTGATCGTCTGCGCCGGAGTGGTGCACCAATCGGTCAATCCCATAAAGCATTTTTTAATGGTCTCTTCCAGTCCTTCCGCCCCGGAGACATATCCCAGAGAAGTGTCAAACACGCTTCCCTTCAGAGCGTCCCGGATGGTGTCGCTGAAATAGGCGAATCCCGGCGTCTCCGTGGAATTCAGCTGGGTGGCCATGGTGATACCCTCCTTGGTAACTGCCGTATCCATGGTCCAGCCTTCCCCGTAGAAAATCACATTGGGATGGTCCCTGTGTACCTCCTCCACGATCTGGTTCACCGTCTCCGTATCCAGAAGACCCACCAGATCAAAACGGAAGCCGTCAATATGGTACTCATCCGCCCAGTATTTCACAGAGTCCACAATATACTTCCGCACCATGCTCCGCTCGGAGGCCGTGTCGTTCCCGCACCCGGAGCCATTGGAATACGCGCCGTTTTCATCCATACGGGAAAAATATCCCGGTACAAGCCTGTTTACACAGAAATCCCCGGCGCTCTGCACATGGTTGTACACCACGTCCATGATCACGCTGATGCCGTTGTCATGAAGGGTTTTCACCATCTGCTTCATCTCCCGTACCCGTACTTCCCCATTATAGGGATCCGTGGAGTAGGAACCCTCCGGCACATTGTAATTTACCGGATCATATCCCCAGTTAAACTGCGCTTTATCCAGATTGGCCTCATCCACGGAACCATAGTCATACACCGGCAGAAGATGCAGATGGGTAACTCCCAGTTCCTTGATGTGATCCAGTCCTGTAGCCATGCCTCCCGCCGTCCGGGTTCCCGTCTCCGTCAGCCCCAGGAACTTCCCCACATTCTCAATGCCGGAACTGGAATCCGAGGACAGATCCCGCACATGCAGTTCATAGATAATGGCATCGTTGTAAGTTCCGCCGGCGTTGGGATCCACATCCGTGTCCCAGCCCTGGGGATTGGTGGCGGCCAGGTCCAGCACCATGGCTCTCTTTCCGTTCACTCCGGTGGTTCTGGCATAGGGATCACAGGCTTCCCGCTCTTCCCCGTTTATCACCGCCGTATAGGTATAATAAGTACCGTTTATATCTCCCTCTTTTTCCGCAATCCAGGTTCCGTTCACATCTGCCGTCATGGCAATCTGCTCCAGCAGATCATCGGTTCCTTCCGTTCCGCTGCCGTAGAGATTCAACAGAACCTCCTCCGCCGTGGGGGCCCATACCCGGAACCGGGTGCTCTCAGGGGACCACAGGGCGCCCAGATCATCCCCCGTGTATGTATAATCCGCCTCAAAGGCATCGGTGGAAAAAATATTGGGCATAGTCAGCTTATACTCATTCCCGTCGTATGTGATCCGATATTCCCTGTTGAGATCCAGGGGGGTCTCCGGCGTCAGGATATACTGCCACTTTTCTCCTTCCGCGGCCTCCGCTATGGTCACCTCTCCCTGGCTTCCCCGGATCTGAAAAGCCGACTTCAGATCTTCTTCCACCGCGCCGGTCATCTCCACGGTAATGACGCCCGTCTCCTGATCGTATCTGGCTTTGGAAAGTTTCACCCCTGTGACGGCATCCTCGCCGTACTCCTTGGTGTATCCCTCCACACCGGACTCCACATAAATATGTACCGTGCCCGACACCATCTCGGAGATGTCAATAAACTGGTCCTTATCCACATCCTTTGCCCAATCCGCGGTTCGGACGATAAAGCCTATGGAAGTCACTCCCGGTGTCACCACTTTCGTGGCCACCATTTCGCCGTCTTCCTCGGCAAAGGCAAAGCCGCCCCCGTCTCCGCCGATCTCCCACAGCCACACGTCCCAACCTTCATAGTTGCCGTCTTCCCTGTGGTAATGGACCTTCAATATCAGATCCTGGGCCGCATGCACTATCGGCATCCCCGCAATCCAGTCTGCCGTAGCCAGAAAAAGCAGCACAGATGTCATTAAAACCGCCCAGAATCGCCTGAGTCCCAAATTCTTTGTCGCTTTTCCTTCCATTTGTAAAGTATCCTCCTTTTGAGATATTTGAGAGCGCTTCTTTTTACCGCTCTCATGGAAATATTTGTTAGTATGATTGTATCATATGTTTTTCCATTTGGGAAGGGTTTTCTCGAAACTTGCGAAAATTTTCTTTATATTCGTGAATTTCGAGATTAGTTTTCGATTTTGCAAATTGTTTCGAAACGCATATGTCCGTAGCCCTAAAATATTTTCTTTATGCCATATTTGCCATCATCGTATTTTTATTCAAATGCCAGGCATTACTCAACATAATTATAAAAAAAACCTAAATTTCATATTTTTTCTTGCATTTTATCCCCCCCTCATGCTACACTGTAAATATATTCCGTTGCCCGTCATCAGCCGCAGGACCTCCTTATTCGGAAGCGGCAGCCTCATGACAGCAGTGTCTACCATACTTCCGGCCATCATCGGTGTAATCCTGTGGCCCTTCAAACTATGGAAACCAAGGCCCTCATAGCGACTTCCCATCATATGATGCCCTGCCCGGCGGCGGGTCGCAAGACCATCCGTATTATGAAAACCAAGTTCCAAATCCAGGACTTTCATAATAGTTCTCTTGCATAACGCAGGCTTTCCTGCGATATTACCCCAACCTGAAATTCCGCAACAGGACGATCTCACTCCGTCCGTCTCAGAAAGGAGGATCCCTTATGGATAACAACAGCTATTGCGAAATCACACCCGAAATATTAAAACTCGCCGCCATGACGGAAAAGGCCGGCATTATTGACACTGAACTTTTTACGAAATATGAGGTAAAACGGGGGCTGCGCGACTTAAACGGCAAGGGCGTGCTGGCCGGGCTGACCAATATCTCCGATGTGCGGGCCAGCAAAATGGAAAACGGCGTATCGGTGCCCGACCATGGCCGTCTGCTCTACCGGGGCTACGATGTCAAGGACCTGGTGGGAGGGCTGCCGAAGGATGAGGCTTTCGGTTTTGAGGAAGCCTCCTACCTGTTGTTGTTCGACAAGCTGCCCGATCACGATGAGTTGGAGGGCTTTAAGAAAATGCTGGCGGGATACCGCACCCTGCCCACCAGTTTTGTGCGGGACATCATTATGAAGGCACCCAGCAAGGACATGATGAACACCCTGGCCCGCAGCGTGCTGACCCTGTACTCCTACGACGACAGAGCGGACGACACCTCTCTGCCCAATGTACTGCGCCAATGCCTGCAGCTCATCAGTCTCTTCCCGCTGCTGAGCATCTACGGCTATCAGGCCTACAGCCATTACCACGATGGCAACAGCCTGTACATCCACCAGCCTGTGGAGGAACTTTCCACCGCCGAAAACATCTTACATATCCTGCGCCCGGACAGTTCCTATACGCCTCTGGAAGCCAAGATCCTGGATATTGCGCTGATCCTGCACATGGAACACGGGGGCGGCAACAATTCCTCCTTTACCACCCATGTGGTGACCTCCTCGCTGACGGATACCTACTCCACCATAGCGGCGGCCATCGGCTCCCTGAAGGGACCCCGACATGGCGGAGCCAATATCAAGGTGGTGAAAATGTTCGAAGAAATGAAACAGGAGGTAAAGGACTGGAACGATGAAGAAGAAGTATCCGTCTACTTAAAGCGGCTGCTCCACAAGGAAGCCTTTGACCATGCGGGCCTGATCTACGGCGTAGGTCATGCGGTATATTCCAAGTCAGACCCCCGCGCCGTGGTGTTCAAAAATTTCGTGGAAAAGTTGTCCCAGGAAAAGGGGCTTGAAAAAGAATTCGCGCTCTACTCCCTGGTGGAGCGGCTGGCTCCCCGGATTATAGAGCAGGAGCGCCAGATGTACAAGGGCGTCAGCATCAATGTGGACTTCTACTCCGGCTTTGTATACGATATGCTGGGCCTGCCCCTGGAGTTGTACACTCCCATTTTCGCCATCGCCCGAATCTCCGGATGGAGCGCCCATCGTCTGGAAGAACTGGCCAACAACGGCAAGATCATCCGTCCCGCCTACAAGTCCATTGGGCAGGATCGGGAATACGTACCCATGGAGGACAGGTGACGAATCCTTCCAAAAACTGAAAAAATGCCGCAAAGCAGGTTCACCTCCTGCCTTGCGGCACTCTTTTACGGTTCAGGAATCTGTCTGTTACGCCTCCACATAATACTGGGCCTGGGCATTCCACATCTCATAATACTTCCCTGCCCGATCCTCCACCAATTCCTCATGAGTGCCCTGCTGAATCAGTCGGCCCTCGTGGAATACGGCAATCTTGTCGCAAAACCGGCAGGAGGACAGCCTGTGTGAAATGTAAATGGCCGTCTTATCCTCCACAATCTCGTCAAACCGTTTGTATATCTCATACTCTGCCAGGGGATCCAGCGCCGCCGTGGGTTCATCCAGCAGCACGAAGGGCGCCGTCTTGTAAATGGACCTGGCAATGGCCACTTTCTGGGCCTCGCCTCCGGAGAGTTCCACTCCCTCCTCATAGTCCTTATACAGATAGGTGTGAATCCCCTGTTCCATTTCTGCCAGCCGCGCTCCCATTCCTGCGCCCTCCAGACACTTTTTCACCTTTGTCTCGTCATAGTCCTCGGATACCGCCACATTTTCCCCCAACGGAAAGGAAAAAAGCTGATAGTCCTGAAATACCACGGAGAAGAGCCTGCTGTACTCCTCGTGCCGGAACTTGCGGATGTCCACGCCGTTGAGCAGGATCTCCCCCTCCTGGGGATCGTACAGTCTGCACAGCAGTTTGATCATGGTGGTCTTGCCGGAACCGTTCATCCCCACGATGGCCAGCTTCTCCCCCACCTTCAGTTCCATGGAGAAATGCCGCAGGGCATATTGCTCCGCATTGGGATACTTAAATGACACGTCCCTGAACTGGATCCTGTACAGATTGTCGTTACGCTTCTCCAAAGGCAGTTTTCCCCTGTGCATCTCATCCGCAATATCCAGGAATTCCAAAGTGCTGGCCTGCCTTCTGGCCCCCAGAGCCAACTGGGGCAGTTTAAAAGCAAGTTCCGACAACTCGCTGAAAATATTCCGCAGACAGCCTGCAAAGCGGATCACGGACCCCACTGTCAAGGTTCCTCCCAAAGCCAGAAGGGCCACAATCAGATAAGAGCCGCACTCCATGATCCCGGCGGGAAAACTGCCCCAGAAATTGCTTTTTCCGCTGTTAAAGGAAGCCTCCCGCACCTTGGGACGCCGCCGGAACTCCTTTTCCAGGGTCCAGTAACGCAGCAAGTTATAGCCGTGGTACAGCCGGAAATCCTTGCCTTTCCGATAATTATAGTCATATCCAAAAATTACGCCCCAGGTCAAAGCCGCGTTTTGGATTCGCTCTTCCTCCGTCTCCGGCTTGCCCATCATAAACTGCTGCAGACGCTTTTCATATAAAGTGCCCAAGGCACTCCCCGCCGCCATTGCAACGGCCATCACCAGCAGAGTAAGCAGGATTACCATACTTCCTCCCCGGATCATGTGGAGGAAAACAGGAGCCCCCACCACAAGCGCCCCTGCCAGCCGGAACAGACCGCTCATGACGCCCTCCATGTACCAGCGGATGGTATTGATGCCGGCCCCCCAGTTATTGTCCTGCCAGATGCGCTCCCGCATCTTCCGGGTTTTGGGATCATCAATTTTGGCATAGTCCATCTGCAGAATCTTTTCTTCTGTCAGAGAGTCCCATCTGCGATAAACAATCTCCCACCGCACATCCAGCCGGTTATGCAGTATACCGTTCCCCAGCCGAAGTCCAAAGAGCAGAAGGCAAGTCAATGCCGCCACCGAAAAACTGCTCCGAAACTCTTCTCCTGCCGCCAGCCGGTCCAGAATATAGACAGACAGCAGCAATCCCGCGTACAACCCCACGGCGTCCAGCAGCGCTTTCAGCCCCGTGTGCAGGAAAAAGGTTTTATCCAGATCCCTGACTATCCTTAATACTTTTCTTATGTTTTTAATATGTTCCCTCAGTGGAAGTTTGCTTGTTAAATCAGTTTCCATCTCCATGTCCTTTCCTGTTTCTTTCAGAGTATCGCTATCCCTTCGGCGCGCTTTCTCTGCTCCGCGTCCTTCTCATAATAGCTGCTCTGTACCTGATACATATGAGCATATGCGCCGCCGCGCTCCATCAACTGCTCGTGGGTGCCCTCCTCCTGAATCCGGCCCTGGTCCAGCAGGATGATACGGTCAGAAAACCGGGTACTGGCCAGCCTGTGGGAGATGAAAATGGCAGTCTTGCCCCTGCTGTGTTCCAGATACTTTTCATAGACCTGGCTCTCCGCTATGGGATCCAGGGCCGCAGTGGGTTCGTCCAGCACCAACACCGAAGCGTCCTTGTACAGAGCCCGGGCCAGCATCAGCCTCTGCTGCTGGCCGCCGGAGAACTCGATGCCCCTGGGAGAGATGGTTTTTCCCATAAAAGTATCCAGATCCAGCTTCTGCCGGGAAAAAGCCTCCGTCAGGCCCGCTTTTTCCAGCGCCGCCCAAGCCCGTCCGTCATCCGTCTCCTCCCGGCGCTGCAGGGAGATGTTTTCCGCAATGGTGACGGGCAATATCAACTGCTCCTGAAATACCACAGACAACAATCCGTACCACTCCCGGGGCGTCATATCCGCCCGGCTCCGGCCATTCACCAGAATACGCCCCTCATCCGGCCGGTACAGACCGCACAGCAATTTAACCAAAGTGGTCTTACCCGCACCGTTCACCCCCACCAGGGCCAGTTTCTCTCCCGAAGCGATGGTTAAGTTGAAATGTTCCAGAATCTTCTCTCCCGGGCTGCCGTCCTCCTTTTTATAGGAGAAACTCACGTCCTCAAACTGAATGTCGGGAGCCTCCCCAATATGCTTCTCTTTTTCCGATTTCCGCATTTCAACCGGGCTATATCCGCAATATTTTTTCGATTCCACCGGCAAATACGATGCTTCCTCCGATATTTCTTCGGGAAGCGCCATATAAGCCCTGTAATAGTCCGTGGCATTGCGGGCGGATTTCAGATTGCCCACCTGATACAGCATCCCGGCGACAAAACCGGAGAAGCCTGTCACTGCCCCAAAATACAATACAAAATCGCTGACGCCGATCTGCCCCGCAGACACACTGTAGATCAGATATCCATAGGCAGCCAGATCCCTCACCAAATTAATAAGTCCATTCATGGTATGCTGCCAATTATGCAATTTCTGATAAGACATTTTATCTGCCTCCATCTCCCCGACGGCCCGGTCCCGGATGCCGCCCAGCCAGGGATGCATCCCAAAGATTCGCACGTCTTTGGCCGCCGTCATATTACCCATGGCAGAGAGAATATAATTCCAGTGCCGGCTGTGTTGGGCCTCCCGCTCCCGCATGGATTCCTCAAAGCGCAGCCCTTTCTCGATTACCAGCACATTCAGCAGAGATAACGCCAGCAATACCAAAAGGATCCAGGGATTCAACACCCCAAGTACTGTGGAATACAAAGCAAAGCACAGAAAGTCCCGCAGGATTGCCTGGGTGCTGCTAAAGGTCCTGGAACTGGCGCACCAGTCGCCCCCCTCCATCACTCCCAACGCCTCCTGATATGCTTTCTTGCCCCACTCGGACTCCGGAATCTCATAGGATATTCGCAGGCTCTTAAAGAAAATGTCCAGCCCAAGATAAGCACGCACGGAGTTCTGCAGAAAATATTTTCCGTTCATCCCGTTCCGCAGGCCATACAACATAGCTGCCAATATTCCCCACAGCCCCAGGGTACGGATCAGTACCGCCGCCGTTGTGTTCCCCGCCAGCAGATCCAGCACCAGCTTGGGCAGATAGATACCCACCAGGGGAACCAATGTCCCCAAAACCACTTCCAGTCCTGCCAGCAGTACCACTCCCGGCTCCCATTTCCAGAAAATTTTCAGCCAGAAGATGATATTGCCGGGAATGCTGTGCCGTATCACCCTGCTGCCTGCCGTCTGATTTTCCTGTCTGTTCTTTTTCATAATCCATCCCGTCTTTCTTATTAAGAGTTCCGCATATGCCCTGCCAACACACAGACTTGGTGATGCATATAAGGCCGCTTCGGCGTCCATATATGCATCAGTGTATTGTCCGGGCATATGCTGTTTTTTGTCTTGAGTTCCGCATATGCCCTGCCAACACACAGGCTTGGTGATGCATATAAGGCCGCTTCGGCGTCCATATATACATCAGTGTGTTCTTCGGATAGGTGAATTATAGCATGATTTTCCGGGCAAAAAAAATTCGCGCACGAACGGTTTCCTTCATGCACGAATGGAAAATTATCAAGCGGGCGCATCCTCCAGCGGCAGCAGCACCTCTGTGGCAAATACTCCCTCTTCGTCCTGCCGGTCCAGATAACCATGGTATTTCTCCACCACCCGGTCCATCCGCATCAGACCGTAGCCATGCTCCCTCCGGGACTTAGTGGACAGATAAGTGCGGCCCTGCCGCCGCAGTCCTCCCATGGCGGCATTGATCACATAGAGATACAATTGTCCCTGCAGCACGTCGATATAAATGCGGATAAAGCGCTTTCCCTCCCGGGGAATCTGCATACATGCCTCTATGGCATTGTCCAGCAGATTGCCCAGAATCACGCACAAATCCACTTCGGCAATGGACAACTGCTGAGGCACTTTTGCCTTGGCTTCCACGTCGATTTCCCTGGACCGTGCCACTGATATCTTGCTGTTCAGCACCGCATCTACCATCACATTGCCGGTCTTGACCACCGTGTCCACCTGGCACAAATCCTCCTCCAGCTGATCCAGATAGCAGGCCAGTTCCTCGTATTTCCCCATAGACAGATACGCCTTCATGGTCTGTATATGATTGCGATAATCATGCCGCCATCCCCTGGTCTGGCGGTACATATTCTCCACTTCCTCGCAGTGCTTCTCCATCAGATCCTGCTGATAAGCAGCCATTCTGCGCTCCATCTTTTTACCGATCCGCATGTAAACCACGCTCCAATCTGTTGTTATCGCACATGTCCCCTTTCCGGAACGCCTGCGCTCACCCTTCTCTTCGAAAATAGGCGATAAACGCCTTTACCACCGTTTCATACATCCTGCGGCTTAAGGGTACGCTGCCCCCGCTCTCCAGCAGAATCTCCGTGCGTTCCACCCTGTGAATCCGCGCGATACCGCACAGGTAAGAACGGTGACAGCGCACAAAGGGACGCCCGGACAATCTTTCGCACAGAGCGTTAAAACTTTCCCGCAGCTTTATTTCCGTCACTCCGTCCTGTCCCGGCAAAAGCCTTCCGGCCCGCAAATGACAGATGGTGTAATGCCCCCTCGCCTCAAAATACTCTATCTCCTGCTCCGAAACTTTCACCACAGCCTCCAGGGTCTGAAATACCAGCTGCGGAGAAGGAACCGGCGCCTGCTGCAGCCTGTCCAGACACTGCCACAGCTTTTCCCGGTTGATGGGCTTGAGCAGGTATCTGACGGCTTCCACTTCGTACCCCTCCTGCATGTAATCTGTGATGCCTGTAGTGAACACCAGCTTTACTTCGCCGTCCGTTTCCCGGATTTTCCGGGCGGTCTCCATACCATTTATTCCCGGCATCTGAATGTCCAGAAAGATCATATCATAACTCTCATCCTCCCAGGCAAAGAAAAAGGCGGAGGCATGGCAAAAATGCCGGATCATAACTTCCAATCCGGCATTTTCCATGCCCCGCTGTTTCTGCCAGCTTTCTATATGTTGCCTTAACAGTTCCGCATGCGGCGTCTCATCCTCCACAATGGCGACTCTCAGTAGTTCCATCCTTTCTCAAACCTCTTCTATTTCCTCTTTTTCGCAGATTAAGAAAACTTCTTTACTATGCTACAATATTTCAGAGAAAATGTCCAGATTGAGATCAAAAATTCCTCTTCTTACCTTTTCCGTTACTCAAATCCACCAGTCTCCTGTACATACCCTTCTGCTCCATCAGTTTGGTATGCCGGCCCTTCTCACATACCCGGCCGCCAGCCATGACATAAATTGTATCCGCTTTCTCAATGGTGGAGAGTCTATGGGCCACAATCAATGTGGTGCGTCCTCCCATAAGCGCCTCAATTCCTTTCTGAACCAGCTGCTCGCTCTCCAAGTCCAGAGCGGAGGTAGCCTCATCCAGCAGAAGAATGGGAGCGTCTTTGATAAAAGCGCGGGCCAGGGCAATCCGCTGGCGCTGGCCGCCCGACAGGCTTTCCCCCCGTTCTCCCACCAGCGTATCATATCCATTGGGAAGCTCCATGATAAAATCATGGGCATAGGCGCGCCAGGCTGCCCGGAACACCTCTTCGTCACTGGCTCCCAGCCTGCCATATCGAATGTTTTCTTTGATACTTATCGAAAAAAGATAGGCATCCTGCGGCACATAGGCTATATTGCTGCGCAATTCCTCCAAAGTATATCCTGCCAGGGGTTTCCCAAGCAATCGGATAGAACCGCTGTCCAACTCATAAAATCCAAGCAGCAGCTTCACCACCGTACTCTTACCCCCTCCGCTCTCCCCCACAAGCGCCGCCGTCTTTCCTCTTCCCACCGCGATGTCCACGCCGTCCAATACCTTGTCCAAACCGTCATAGGAAAAAGAGGCGTTCTTTATGGCGATCCCACATTCTTCCTCTGAAGCCAGATGCTCCCCCGCCCCCATATCTCCGGCTGTATATGAAATCTGCTGCCATTGGGTTCCATGAGTACTGAGATGCTCCGAACAAACAGGTTGGTCCAGAACCTGAAATATTCGATCCCCAAGAACCAACGCATCTGCCAAAGTTCCCCCTGCGCTTCCTATATTGCCCAGAAAAAACGATACCAAGTCCTGGAGGCTGAGGATGGCAACCACCGTACCAAAATCCACCAGGCCCATATGGGACATAAACACACCAATCACCAAAATCACCACATTGCATAGAAAGCCAGACACCCATTCCACCGCATATTTCTATTTTATCCAGCATATATCCAGCCTTTCTGTGCACCCGGCCTGCCCTGGCGCAAAGCACTTAACTCAATATTCCTTTATTTGTGCGCCTCAGCGTACTCTCTGTTCAAAAGAGGTAAATATAGCACAGCCCATATGCGGCGGCAATAATCCCTTTAGCGAGTTGGTTGGGGGAAAATCAACTCTTGGTTGCATTCCCGTGCTCCCTATTCCCTGCGGCAAAAACTGCCTCGAAATCCGATCCGTCCACGGCAGTGACATTCCCCGCCGTCCCCATCCCTAGACTAGGGCAAATAAGCGGTTTGCAGCAGGAAGCAAAAAACAATCCCCGGCCGCAGCTAAACGCGGACCGGGGATTGTTTGTAACAAAACATACGCCTTTCCTGGCAGATTTCTTTTTTCTAACAGACGCTTTTCTCAGCAGACACCCTGGGCCAGCATGGCTACTACCACCTTCTCAAATCCGGCAATATTGGCGCCAGCCACATAGTCGCCCTCCACACCGTAGCGCTTTGCGGCATCATCAATGTTGTGGTAGATGGTTTTCATGATGTTCTGCAGCTTGGAGTCTACCTCCTCAAACGTCCAAGACAGTCTCTCGCTGTTCTGGCTCATCTCCAGCGCGGAGGTGGCCACACCGCCCGCATTGGCAGCTTTGCCGCCCACAAACATCACTTTATTGGCCTGCAGATATTTGGTAGCGTCCAGAGTAGTAGGCATGTTAGCACCCTCGCAGACTGCCATTACACCGTTGGCCACCAACATCTTAGCATCCTCAAGATCCAACTCGTTCTGAGTGGCACAAGGCAGCGCGATATCGCATTTGACACTCCACACGCCATGTTCACCATTCTTTTTCTCATGATACTCCGCGCTCTTTCTTGCAGCGGCATACTCGGACAGGCGGGCCCGCTTCACTTCTTTAACCTCTTTCAGCAATTCCACATCAATGCCTTCCGGATCATAAATCCAACCCGTGGAATCGGAACAGGTAACTACCTTCGCTCCCATCTGATGCGCCTTCTGAATGGCGTAAATAGCCACATTGCCTGCGCCGGACACACAGATGGTCTTGCCCTCCATGGACTGTCCGTGGCATTTTAACATTTCCTGGGTTAAGTACAGCAGGCCGTAGCCCGTGGCCTCGGTGCGGGCCAGGGAACCGCCGTAGGTCAGGCCCTTGCCGGTCAGCACGCCCTCAAAGGTTCCCCGTATCCTTTTATACTGGCCAAACATAAAGCCGATCTCTCTTGCGCCGGTTCCTATATCTCCTGCGGGGACATCCACATCTGCGCCAATGTATTTGCTCAGTTCCGTCATAAAACTCTGACAGAATGCCATGATCTCCCTGTCCGACTTGCCCTTGGGGTCAAAGTCCGAACCGCCCTTGCCGCCGCCGATGGGAAGAGTGGTCAGGGAATTCTTGAAAATCTGCTCAAAGCCCAGGAACTTGATGATGCCCAAATTTACGGAAGGATGCAGCCGCAGGCCCCCTTTGTAAGGTCCGATTGCATTGTTGAACTGCACGCGGAAGCCCCTGTTCACCTGAACCTGTCCCTGATCATCCACCCAGGGAACACGGAAAATGAACTGACGATCAGGCTCGGTAATCCGCTCCAGAATCGCATTCTTTCTGTAAAGTTCCTCGTTGGCGTCAATCACAGGCCGCAGAGATTCCAGAACCTCGGTAACTGCCTGCAGGAACTCCGGCTGATCGGCATTCTTCTTCTGTACTACCTCAAGTACCTCATCCACATATGACATCGTACATGTCCTCCTTTAAATGTATTTTCCCACGTCCTCTATTATATCGCTAGTTCATCAATCAGGCAACATGCTTTATCACGCTAAATTTGAGAAGTTTTCTTGACTTTTTTATACAAATTGCACAACAAATTATACATGTATACAATTATATGATTTGCTTTATCGTCTACAAATGCCGAATTAAACGGTGATACAGGCAGAACCCCCCCCCCGTTCCCGTCACAAATACTTAGTCAGCCTTTCCACATTCTTTTCCTCGAATGAAATAAGCTGTTGTGCCAGCATGGTGGGCTTTTCCCCGGCCTCCGCATTGCGGTTCAGAATACGGTTCATATCCAGGATTCCCTGATTGCTGCCCTTGATCAGCATCTCCGCGATATGACTGGTGCTGGTATTAAGCAGGGTATTATAATGGATGGCCCCCGCCAGCATCAGGTTCTCCACATGGCTCTCATGATAGGGCTCTGCCTTGGCCTGCAAAAGCTGGGACACTGCCTGGTTATGGATTTCCGAATATTTCAGGGACTGGCGGGACATCTGCCTGGACAAGTCCTCGTCATATATTTTGTCATTGATAATATCAATAGCCCGCATAGCCATCTCCGTGTTTTTCTGTATCTCCTTATATACCGCGACTTCCTGTGACCTCATAGCGATACCTCCTTACCTGCTCCAAAATAATCCTGGTTTTACGCACAATCAATGCTTGATATAGAACGCCAAAAAAGGATACTGCCCTAAGACAGCATCCCTTCTCGTCCCTAGTATGTGGTAAATTTCAAAATTTATGCCCGATTACTCCACATATTCTTCTTTCACATAGCCTACCTGGCCATTGTAAATCACCTTGCACCAACCGTCCGCTTTCTCCAGCAGATCCAGTTTGTCACCGCCGGTCAGAACTCCCAGCTTGGAAGAATCCTGGCTGGGCGCCAGACGCACGTTGATATTGGTGGTGGCCGTCACCTGGCCGATCACCTGGCTGTTGTCCGCCGCCTCCGCAACGCTCAGGAATTCCGACTTGATATAACCGTCCTTCCCCTCGTACAGAATATGGGTCCAGCCGTTCAGCTGCTGCTCCACAATGGGTACTTCCGTGCCTCCCGATACCTTGCCGATCTTTTCTGCCTGCTCGCTGTCGGATGCACGCACATTAACCGTGGTGGTAGCCGTGCCGGAAGTGGGATGTACTGCCACTGGTTCCACGGCGTTGGCTTCTACCTCTCCGCTTCCCTGAGGCGTATCGCCCTCTCCATCCTGCCCGGTTTCAGAGTCCTGCCCTTCGTTATTCTGGGCTGCCAGGGTCTCTCCGGTGGTCTTTTTCACATCCGCCACCAGTTCCTGGACATAGTAGAATAAATCGGCATTGTTCAAAAATATCTCATTACACTCCACATTGGTCTGATTGTTCAGTTCCACCACGTCGTCCTGAAGATTCATTTCCCTTATATACTCCAGTTCGGCATCCGGCACCACCTCATCCGTATTCAGGTACAGGCTGCCGTCCTCCTTGGTGCAGACATAGAAAGTATCCATGCCGGGAACCTCCTCCTCAAAACCCGCAACCGTCATATGAAAATACACATAAGCCAGATAGGAGTTCTCCCGGGGACCCGGTTTGGTATAAATGTCTATCCTCGGATAACTTTCCACATATTTCGCCATCTCCGGGATCCGAATCTCCTCCGTGTCCTCCATATAGCTGGAAATGCCCTTGATGGTATCCACATCCCCGGTGGCAAATGCGTTATAGTAAGTGGCAATCAAAGTATAAAGTTCACCATTGGTGTTTTTTTCCATGGTGGCCGTCCCGGGTTCCGTCTCCGGCACGGGCGTCTGGGAAGCCTGGGGAGCAGACTCCTGCACCTGGGACGGCGGCTGGTCCAGACCCTCTTCATTGCCTGCCCTGAGAGCCAGAGTCACGGTGGCGGCCACGGCGGCAATCAACACCACGGGAAACACCAACCTGCTGTTTCTCACGGCAAAGTCACGCAAAGCTTCCAATTTATCCTTTAGCATATTCCATATCCTTCCATTTTGAAAAAACAAAAGAGTCCGTAATGCGGGACTCTCGCGCCAACTGTGGTCTTTACGAAAATACCACATAAAATAATCAAGGTGATGTAAAGTGCGTCCGGCAGGAATCGAACCTGCATTAAAGGCGTCGGAGGCCTTCGTTCTATCCATTAGACTACGGACGCAAATGTTACGAATTTATTACATCACCTTGACTATCATATCACAAAACTTTTGATCTGTCTATATCTTTTGATGGAAATTTTAAAATTTATCGAAATTTTAGAATTAGGGATAAAAACCTTTGAATTTATAGAACTTCCATGACTTTTCCCGTGACCGCCTCATAGCGATACGGATAATCGGACAACACTTCTTCCTCTTGAAGCTGGTTTCTGTTGATGTCCGCAATCATTTCATGCAGGCTTTCGCCGTTTTCCTTCCCGCCGTCCTGAAGCAGAATCACTTCATGTATGGAACTGGGCAGGATATAGAAGCTGCCTCCCAGACGCTGCGCCGCCTCCGCAAGGATTCCGGGGTACAAGACGGCGGCCGCCCCATGGCAGTGTCTTTCATTGGACAGCACATACATATATTTGCCCGTTTCCCGCTGCAGCAGCCGCAGGTCTCCCAGTGCCTCTTCATCCAATATCCCTTTTAACGCACTGTCCATGCCGCATAACTGGGCGGGAAAAAGTCCGGGAGTATTGCGCTCTGCAAGCTGCATCAGTTCCCGGTGGCAGGTCCCCCACATCTCCATATGAGTATTATGAATCTGGATCATACCCTGTCCCAGTTCCGGATGCTCATAGCTATAGTAAAAACAAATGGCCAGATCCAGAAAATCCACATGAGGAATGTCTTCCAGCAGGGCCTTATTCTTATCACGGTTCACCAGACGGTATACGATTCGTTCCCTGACTTTTTCAAAATCCTTGAAAAACTCCATATCCACATTTCCCCTGGGCAGTCCCCTGACGTACACTTCCAAGATCTTTCTGACTATATATTCCAATTCCGTTCCGTCCTCCAGCATCTCAAAAAAGCTGTCCAGATAAATGGTAGGAGATACATTCTGTCCCTTTCGCAGGATGGTCATGCCATGCAGGAGCACATTGTTGTTCTTCCTGACTTCCTGTATCTGCACGCTGGTGTCCTTTCCCGCAATCTCCCGTACCTTTACCGTTACCAATTCTATAAATTTGTCTAACTTCATGCATTTTCTCCTATTATAGTTCCGCATTTCACCTACAGCACACCTTACTGGTGCGACATGCTTGGCCG
>BLLU01000057.1 GCA_011959105.1 Lachnospiraceae bacterium
GCGGAAGTCCTCTGCAAAATCTGATTGTGCGTGGTCATAAGGAAACAAAAATTTCAGCGATTAAGATGACAGAGAAACTTGACGGCGGACCGGTGTATATGAAACATGCGCTATCTTTGGAAGGCAGTGCGCAAGAGATTTTTATACGATGCGCAGATATTATTTTTGAGAAGATGATACCACTTTTTTTGGAGAATGGAAATCAGAAAAAACAAGAACCTGTACCGCAGGAGGGCGAACCAGTAATCTTTAAACGCAGGAAGCCAGAAGAGAGTCAAATAACACCAGAAATGGATTTAGACAAAATTTATGATTATATTAGAATGTTGGATGCAGAGGATTACCCAAGAGCATTTATAGAGTTTGGAAAGTATTGTTTAGAGTTTGAGAAGGCAGACTTTTCTACGGAGAAAAAAGAACTTTCGGCGCGGGTAGTTTTTCGGTGTAAAGATGAATTATAACGAAGCGGAGGGTAGTGTGAAAAATAGTTCTAAGGCAGCAAAAGACACTGCCTAAGAACGATTAAGTTTCACACAGGAAAAAACGCAAAGGACAGCGTTTTTCATTTCTATTTGAGCCGCCAAAAGGCGGCATGGGGGATTAATATGAAAAAGGTATTAATTGTGGCAGCGCATCCTGATGATGAAGTTCTTGGTGTTGGCGGTACCGTTGCAAGACACGTGGCGGAAGGCGATGAGGTTTATGCTTTAATCTTAGGGGAAGGACAGACTTCCCGCGGCAGACACAGAGAGGATATCGATCAAAAGGTGGTGGAAGCGTTACATAAAAATACGTTGGATAGCGCCAAGGCAGTTGGCTATCAGGAAGTATTTTTTGCGGACTTTCCCGATAATCGTTTTGACCATGTGGATTTACTTGATATTGTAAAAGTAGTCGAACAAATGATTGGAAAGTTGCGCCCAGAGATTGTCTATACACATTACAGCGGAGATTTGAATGTGGATCATCAGTATACGGCGCGTGCAGTGCTTACGGCATCAAGACCAATCGGAGATTACTGTGTTGCAGAAATTTATGCTTTTGAGACGCTCTCCTCGTCAGAATGGAATTTTGATTATAGCGCGCAGCCTGCGTTTTGTCCCAATGTATTTGTGGATATTACAGATTATTATTACAAAAAGGAACAAGCAATGAACTGTTATGTGTCAGAACTTTGCGATTTTCCACACCCAAGAAGTCTTGTGGGCATGGATTCTC
>BLLU01000058.1 GCA_011959105.1 Lachnospiraceae bacterium
GCTTCATCCCGCTCCAGCACAACTTTATCCCGCTCCTGCACGGCTTCATCCCGCTCCTGCACAGCTTCATCCCGTTCCTGCACACTTTTATCTCTTGCTCGGATTGCCATTTCCCGTTCTCTCAAAATTGTATTCATCTCTCTTATATGCTTCTCCCTTGCTTTACACTGCTCTCTGATGGCTTCATCGGCAGTGAGTTCATAGATGGTTTCAACTGCGTTTTCCAAAATCGGATGTTGTTTCGCCAGCATCTTGAGTTCCTCCCATGTGGTGGCTTTAAAGAGGGACGCCCAGTAGTGGATATTCCACTTGCGGTCCTCCTGTGTTGCCAACTCGATATGCTTTAAGTTTACCACACCCAGAATGAACTTGTCAGTAAAAATATGGTGGTTTTTCATATTGATCATTTTATATGTGGCATAGAATTCCGGGTATTCGGGAAACAGTGTAAAGTTGAGAAATCCAATATGTATGGTTGGCTTGACCGCTATATAGTCCTCTCCGCTGGACAACTGGTCGAAATTCCGGCACAGGTATGTGAGGGATCTCTCCGGCCAATTCTTATAATCTATAAGCTGTATCTCCAGATTGACGGTAATCCGGCGGTTCAGCAGTACATTGATATCCAGCACAAAAATCTTGCTGTCGAAATCTTCGGTGAGGGCTTTGCCCAGCACGATGGGATTCCTGATTTCCATGCTTTTCACTTTGTCCGGAGTCAGATGCAGCAGAGAACAGATCAGGCTTTCCAAAACATTCATATTTTTTTGCAGCAAAGCCTTGAACATGTAATCATTGGTTAAAGGATGGGGCAGTTTTCCTGTGGCACGCATAAACGGCGGCTCTTTGCCTGATATTTCAGGGGCGGAATGATTCATGGGCATATCTCCTTGTGAATTTTCGGTTAATAGGCCGATGGAGGAACGCATTTGGGACAGAGAGCCGGTTTATTCACGGATTATATGGAAAAAAGAGCGCAAAAACACAAGCGTTTAATTGTATACAGTCCGGGAAGTAAATGGCAAAACGCCAGAAAATGAAATGTGTCCATATCGACTGATATGGACACAGTATAACAGCTATAAAGAAAAAATGCAAGTGGTTTCGGCATCAAATTACGCCTTCTATGCCTCCGCAATCAGTTCCACCTCACACAGTACATTTTTGGGCAGGGTTTTTACCGCCACACAGGAGCGAGCCGGCTTGCCCGTAAAATATTGGCCATAGACTTCGTTAAAGGCGGCGAAATCGTTCATGTCGGCCAGAAAACAGGTGGTCTTTACCGTTTTTTCATAGGACGAACCCGCCGCCTCCAGCAGAGCGCCCAGATTCTTCATGACCTGATGGGCCTGTTCCGCAACGGTGGCGCCCACCACTTCCCCGGTGGCAGGATCCAGGGCAATCTGCCCGGAGGTGAAGAGAAGCCCGCCGGTGATAAAAGCCTGGGAATAGGGGCCGATGGCGGCGGGAGCATTGGGAGTGGAAATCTGTTTCATGAATCTGTTCCTCCTTATTTAATGCAGTGTTATAGGTTGAATTCCCCTTCAGAGGAATCCTTTTCCAGTATATCACAGAGAAGCAAAAAAAGCCATCTTTAACACAATTTTGTACATTTACTCTGAAGTCTGCCGGGACTAGAATAGCCTTATTCAGTGCAGGATATGCCGGGCCTGTGCCCGTCAGAACATGGCCTGCCGAGGAGGAGACATTGTGGAAAAGAAGCGACATTCAAAACTGGCGTGGCTCTGGGAGAATATGAAGGGCTATCGGGCGGTCTATATGCTGTGCCTTGTGGGGACTGTGACCTACAATGTAATGCATCTGATCGTTCCCTATATGTCCCAGAGCATCATCGACCTGTTTCTCAGCGGGGAACAGGCGGCGGAAAACCTGGCGACCAAGAGAAATCTGTTCTGGGAACTGATCATTGCCATGGTTCTGCTGACATTTTTAAGAACTGCCATCGTCTACCTTTCCTGTATGGGCGGTGAAGTGGTTTCACAGAAGGCACTTTACCGGATCAGGACGTACCTGTTTGACAAGATTGAACGGCAGGATATGCATTTTTATGCTACCTATCGGACAGGTGACCTGATGACCCGTCTTACAGGCGACCTGGATGCGGTGCGTCATATGATTGCCTGGGTTATCCGTACCATTGTGGAATCCCTGGCTCTGATGGGCGCCACGGCGGTGTATTTTTTCTACATGGACTGGCGGCTGGCCCTGTGCCTGTTTGCCATTGCGCCCTTTATTTTCCTGATCATTATCCTGTTTAAGAACAAGGTGGCCCCCCGTCACAGAGCGCTTCGGGAAAAGCTGGCGGAGATGAACACCATTTCTCAGGAGAATATCTCCGGCAACCGGGTGGTAAAGGCTTTTGCCAGAGAAAAATATGAGATAGAAAAGTTTGACGAGAGTAATACTTCTTACTCCCAGACCAACCAAAAGACGGCGCTGACCTGGCTGACTTATTATCCCTATGTGGAGTCGGCGGCCAATCTGATGCCGGTGGTGCTGCTGCTGGTGGGCGGTATCTTCCTGATCCGGGAGCAGATCAGCATGGGACAGTATGTGGCGTTTTCCAGTCTGATCTGGGCCATCGCCAATCCCATGCGGCAGCTTGGCAGCATTATGAACGAATTCCAGCGGTTTTCCGCCGCCTCCGACAAGGTTATGGAAATCTATTATTCCCAGCCGGAGATTGTGGATAGGCCGGGGGCCATTGACAGGCCGGAGCGCTTTCAAGGCCGTATTGAATTTAAGAATGTCAGTTTCCAGTATGCGGACGGCAAGCTGCCCATTCTGCGGAATGTGAGTTTTACTGCTGAGCCGGGAGAAACGATCGCCATTATGGGAGAGACCGGATGCGGTAAAACCTCCCTGATTCAGTTGATTCCCAGGTTTTACGAACCCACGGAGGGGGAGGTGCTGGTGGACGGTATTGCGGTGCAGGATATGAAGCTGCGTCAACTGCGCGGCAATATAGGCCTGGCCACCCAGGATGTGCTCCTGTATTCCGACTCCATAGACGGTAATATCGCTTTCGGAGACAGCCATATCACTCCGGAGCAGGTGGTAAAATTCGCCAGATATTCGGCGGCATCGGACTTTATCGCCCGTATGCCCGAAGGGTATGACACCATCGTGGGAGAGCGCGGGGTGGGACTCTCCGGCGGCCAGAAGCAGCGTATCTCCCTGGCCAGGGCCCTGGCGGTGCGCCCGGCCATATTGATTCTGGACGATACCACTTCGGCGGTGGATATGGAGACGGAGAAGCAGATTCAGCACAGCTTAAATGAATTGGATTTTCCCTGTACCAAGATCATCATTGCCCAGCGGATATCCACTACGAAATACGCGGATAAGATATTGGTGCTCCAGGACGGCCGTATTACGGAATCCGGCAGCCACGAGGAATTGATTGCGAAGAAAGGCTATTATTACCAGGTAGTGCAGTTGCAGACCGGACAGCAGATTTCCGAACAGAGTCGGGACGTCAGCGGGGCCTATGCGGAATGCGGTAAGGAGGTGTAGAGATGGCCAGAAGAAATACATACCGGGAGGATGAGGTGCTGGAAACCCCCTTTGACTTCCATCATTTACTCCGGGCTTCGGTTTATATCAAAAAATACAGCGGAAGGATGCTTCTTGCCTTCGTTCTGAGTGCCATCGGCGGCATCACGGCTCTGTTTGGCCCCATGCTGACGCAGAAAGCGCTGGACGAGGCGATCCCCGATAAAAATGTACATATGCTGGTGACTCTGGTGCTGGTGCTGGTGGGTACATTTGCAGTCAGCGTGTTTTTCACCACCGTGCGTTCCAGGATTATGGTAAAAGTGGGCCAGGGCATTATCTACGATATCCGCAAAGATTTGTTTGCCCATTTGCAGAAGCTGCCTTTTCAGTACTATGACGACAGACCCCATGGGAAAATCCTGATCCGGGTGGTAAACTATGTGAATTCCGTGTCGGATATGCTTTCCAACGGGCTGATCAATGTGGTACTGGAGATATTGAACCTGATCTTTATCGTGATATTTATGTTTTTGGTGGATGTAAAACTGTCCCTGGTGGTTCTGGCAGGCGTGCCCATTCTTGCGGCATTTATGCTGTATATGAAGAAGCGCCAGAGAAAGGCCTGGCAGCAGGTGTCCAACAAGAACTCCAACCTGAATGCCTATCTGCAGGAGAATATTGTGGGAGCCCGCATCACCCAGATTTTTGTCCGGGAAGATGAGAATGTGGAGACCTTCGGTATCTTGGCGGACCGCTGCCGCAAGGCCTGGATGCAGGCGGTGAAATTCAGTAATCTGGTGTGGCCCGGCATCGACAATATCTCCGTGTGGGTCAGGGCGGCGGTGTTTATCGTGGGGCTGCTGGTCATGGGTCCGGAAAATGTGAAGCTGGGCGTGATCGTAGCGATTACCTCCTATGCTTCCAGATTCTGGCAGCCCATTATGAACCTGGGCAATATTTTTAACAATTTCATCAACAATATTGCCTATCTGGAGCGTATTTTCGAGACCATGGATGAACCGGTGACGGTGGCGGACGCAGAGGACGCCATTCAGATGCCGCCCATCAAGGGCCGGGTGACTTTCGAGCATGTGACCTTCGCTTACGAGGAGGGGAAAGATGTGTTGAAAGACCTGTCCTTTACTGTGGAGCCCGGTGAGAGCGTGGCATTGGTGGGCCCCACCGGCGCAGGCAAGAGCACCATCGTGAATCTGGTATCCCGATTCTACAATGTGAACCAGGGCCGGGTGCTCATCGACGGACAGGACATCTCCCAGGTGACCCTGGAATCCCTGCGCTCCCAGATGGGAATTATGCTGCAGGACAGCTTTATCTTCTCAGGGACCATAGAGGACAATATCCGTTATGGCAAGCTGGATGCCACCATGGAGGAGATTCAGCGGGCCAGCGAGACAGTGTGCGCGGATGCCTTTATCAGCCGTATGCAGGACGGTTATCAGACGGAGGTGAAGGAGCGGGGCTCTCTGCTGTCCCAGGGGCAGAAGCAGTTGATCTCCTTTGCCAGAACACTGCTGTCAGATCCCTCCATCCTGGTACTGGACGAGGCCACTTCCAGCATTGACGTGCAGACTGAGCGGGCGCTGCAGCAGGGCCTGAACGCCATGCTGCAGGGCAGGACTTCCTTTATCATCGCTCATCGTCTGTCCACCATCAAAAACTGTGACAAGATTATGTACATTGATCAGGGCGGTATCATGGAGTGCGGTACCCATGAGGAACTGATGGCAAAGCGGGGATATTATTTCAGGCTGTATACGGCACAGATGGAGGATATTGCATAGCGTCGGTCGCTGATATATGGGGCGGCAATGGTAGATCCGGGAAGGAATTTGCCATTGCCGCTTTTATCGTAAAAGCGTAAGGTTTACTTTCGCGGGAAAATGGGGTAAAATAAGCTGTAATTGCACAGGAGTGCTGCGCAAAGTCAATGGGCCCGACGGAAGTGATATCCGATAGAATACTGGGACGGCGTATCCATAAGAGGTGACAGTAAGAAAATGGAAGGAAAAATGAAGATAGCCGTGGTGGAGGACGAAAAAGTGCACGCCGCCGTTCTCACAGGTTTTCTGGAAGCATGGCTGAAGGAGAATAAGGTGGAATTTTGTATCAGGGAGTTTCCCAACGCGGCGGCATTTCTATTTGAGTGGGAACAGGACCAGGCATGGGATGTCCTGTTTTTTGATATACAGATGCCCGGCCTGAACGGAGTGGAACTGGCGCGGAGAATCCGAACGGAGAACAGGAGGGTTGGGCTTGTATTTGTGACGGGGGTAACGGACTATCTACTGGAGGGATATGAGGTGGAAGCCCTGCACTATCTGATCAAACCTGTGGACCCGGTGAAGATCGGATCCTGCATGGAACGGGTTTTCACACGTTTCCGGGAACAGGAAAAACGGGAGGCGATTTTGACGGAGGCCAGGGAACTGGTGGGCAGTGAGAAAAGCAATCGCATAACGCTGCGGCTTATGCCGGAGGATATTGTTTATATAGAGGCCGCCGTCCATAATACGGAATTGCATACGGAGGATAAATGCTATGTGGTCAGGGAGGGCATCAATGTCTGGAAAGAGAGACTGCCGGAGGAGGCGTTCTGCTCCTGCCACAGATCCTATCTGGTAAATTTGCTCTATGTGTCGCATCTGGAGAAGGAGGCGGTGATTCTGGACGACGGGAGGCAGATTCCTCTGAGCAGAAAAAACAATAAGGATGTGAATCGGGCTTTTATCCGTTTCTACAGCAAAAAGAAAACAGAGGGTTACTGAGAATGCATTACGGACTGGTGATTGTTTTGGGAATCTGGGGAGTCATCCTGCTTACATTCCTGTGCTGCGGCCTGTTCATGTGGCTGATGAATCGGCGGATGGCGGCTATTCAGAGTGATCTGGCGGAAAAGCATTATGAAGAGGTGGAGAATATGTACCAGCAGATGCGGGGCTGGAGACATGACTATAAGCATCATATCCAGACCATGAAAGCCCACCTTGCTTTGGGACAGTATCAGGAACTGGACGACTATCTGGGAGATCTGGATATGGATCTTACGGAGATGGATACCGTACTGAAAACGGGAAATGTGCGGGTGGACGCTATGCTGAACGCCAAGCTGGCGGTGGCAAAGGCCCGGGGAATCCGGGTGAACGCCAAGGCAGTGGTGCCGGAGCGGCTGGCGATAAATGAGGTGGATTTGTGTGTGATTATCGGTAATCTGCTGGACAATGCCATGGAGGGATGCGGAAAAATAACAGAAGAAAGGCAGTTTATCCGTGTGTATATGGAGGTATTAAAGCAGCAGCTTTATATCTATGTATCCAATTCCATGGGGGATCAGATCAGCCAGAAGGGGGGACAATATCTGTCAACCAAGCGCGGAAATCATGGCTTCGGCTTAAGGAGGATTGACCGGACAGTGAAAAAATATAACGGATTTTTGAACAGGCAGCACGAGGAAGGGGTTTTTGCCACCGAGATCATGCTGCCGCTGGCATAAGGAAACCATTGGTGCGCAGAAGAAACCCTTTTGTGCACTTTTTTTTCGCGCTGTTACCCGCTGTGTTAGAATCGTTCTGTACAATGACCGGAGGCACTGCTTTACCGACTGCCGGGGAAATGTCCGGCATGAATGAAAAAACAATGGTATACAGAGATCCGTATGGGAGGCGATGTGGATGGACGAAATCAGACAAAGAAACGACAACATGGTGCAAAACGCATGGTATCTGGCAAAGGAAAGCTGGAAATGGGACAAAAGGATACTGCTGTTTCTGGGGATTACCACGCTGACAGGGATTGCCCTGCCGGTGTTTGGAATCTATCTGCCCAAGGTGGCGGTGGATTTGCTGCTGCAAAGGGCGGATGCGATGAGAGTGCTGCAGGTTCTGGGCAGTATGGTGGGCTGTATGCTGATCCTGCAGGGGGTTCACGGCGATCTGTCCAAGAGGGCTTACTTACATCACAATGGGTGTAGAAACACCTTTTTCATCCAGAGGCTGTTTCTGGTATCTCTGCAATGTAAATATTCCTACACCGAGGACAGTGAATTCTACAAACTGTACAGGCGCGCCATAAACGCGGTGCGCAGCGGGGATGCCAGCGGCCCTTCTGTGTTTTTCGATCAGATACCGAGGCTGGTAACAGGAGTGGCCTGCTTCTTTTTGTACTCGGGTATATTGGCCAGGCTGCATATTCTGGTGATCCTATTGCTGCTTCTTACTTCGCTGGTAACCTATTTTTTCAGGCACCGGGAAAATATCTGTTATGAGCGCACCAGAGATGCGTATGCGGTGGCGGAGAAGCGGCTGTATTATACCATCGGGGGATGCAGGAACAGCCGGACCGGAAAGGATGTCCGGGTCTATGGTATGAAGAACTGGCTGATGGGGCAGATCCAGAGATTCCAGGGGGAGGAGAGGGAAATCCTGAAAATCCGCCGCAGAAAGGAATACGAGACGCATCTGGTGGGCTGTGGTCTGAACTTTCTCCGGGACGGATTCGCATATGCCTATCTGATTGTACAGACTCTGCAGGGGAAGATCGGTATGGGGGATTTTATGCTGTTCTTCGGCGCCATTACAGGCTTTTCCGCATGGATCACCGGCCTGGTGGACCAGATGAGCATGCTCAAGACCGCCAATGTAAAAATGAACGATCTGCGATCCTTTCTGGATATTCCGGCGGAGGATGCGGACAGTGGGGAATGTGAACTGCAGAATGTCTCTGAAGGGGTGGAGATTGCCTTTGAACATGTGAGTTTTGCATACCCGGGAAGCGATAAAGAAGTGATTTCCGATCTGAGTTTCCATATCCGGAAAGGGGAGCATGTGGCACTGGTGGGACTTAACGGGGCAGGAAAGAGCACGTTGCTGAAGCTGATGATGGGGATGTATGAACCTTCCGGCGGAAAAATTCTGCTCAACGGCACGGACATTACAAAACTCAGAAAGAGGGATATTTACCGCCTCTATTCCGCCGTGTTCCAGGAAACCATGATATTGCCCGCCATGATAGATGAGAATATCGCCCTGAAACCGAAGCGGGACTTGGACAGGAAGAGGGTGGAGCAGATGCTCAGCCTGGCGGGGCTTGACGAGGATTTCGCCCAGCGGAATATTACCTTGGACAGCTACATGACGGACCGGCTGGTGGAGGACGGGATTTATCTGTCCGGAGGACAGGAACAGAAATTCCTGTTGGCGCGGGCATTGTATAAGGACGCGCCGGTGCTGCTTCTGGACGAACCTACGGCGGCTCTGGATCCGCTGGCCGAGCAGGAGGTCTATGAATCCTATCAGAAACTGTGCCAGAACAGGACGGCGCTGTTTATCTCCCACCGTCTGGCCAGCACCCAGTTCTCGGACTGGATCATGTTTTTGCAGGACGGACGGATCATAGAGCAGGGCAGCCACCAGGAATTGCTGGAAAAAGGCGGCGAATATGCCAAACTGTATGAATTGCAGAGTTATTATTACAATCAGGCAGAGGACGCCCAGATGAGAGAGGAGGCCGGCTATGCAGGTGAATAGTAAGGACATAACGGAAAAGTTGACTTTTCGGGAAAAGAAGGCGGCGGTATCACGCTTGCTTAAAGAGATCCATCTGCTGGCTCCCACTTTTATCGTGGTCACTGTTATGAAGCAGCTGTGCAGCGTTTCCGTAGGTTATATCGGTATCTATATTTCCACAATGGTGCTGAGTGCGCTGCAGGAGGGGACTTCCGCCGAAATCCTGATTCCCAGAGTGATGTTGTGGATGCTGGCCACATTGGTGCTGTATCTTCTTATGGGAAAACTTTCCAATGAAAGTGAAGTGATCAAAAGCCATTCCTGGGAACTTCTGGACGCCCGAATGGCGATTAAAAATATGGAGATGAACTACCCGGATCTGGACAGTCCCTATGTGAACAAACTGTACAGCCGCATGGAAGAGGACAATCGCTGGGGAAGCGGAATCCACGGAGGTTTTGATAATCTTGAAAAGCTGTGTTATCAGATGTTTAATGCCCTTTTCGCGGTGGGAATGCTGCTCCCAGTTCTGCATCAACTGCTTACGAAGGGAAGTACGCTGACTTATATCCTTTTTGCGGTGCTGGTGCTGATTATTCTCTGCAACGGCCTGGGAGAGAGTTATTTCGGGAAAAAAATCACGGAATATATGGCGCTCTGGACCAATGACAAACCCGAGGAAACCAATCTGATGTGGTACTATGCGGTATACGACGGAGTTTCCATGGAGAATCGTAAGGATGTGAAGCTGTATGATGTAGAGGATTTGCTGAAGGAATATACCTTTGTCCATGGCCGGGAATTTTTGAAATACAAGGATAAACTGGTGGCGGGTACCAGCGGACGCCGGGAGTTTGTGGTCAATATTTTAAATGCCGGCGTCAGGGGCGTCTGCTATCTCTTTCTCACCCTGATCGCGGCGGGTGGCGGTATTGCCGCGGGCATGCTGGTCCGGTATGTGGCCTGCTTTGAGAGGCTGACAAACTCTGTCCAGAATATACTGCATGACGCCCAGGCATTCCTTCTGGTTGCCCGCAGGCAGAGTACTACTTTTGAATTTCTGGATATTCAGGGAAGTTTTCACGAGGGAACACTGCCGGTGGAGAAACGGAGCGACAATGAGTACGAGGTGGAGTTTCGGGATGTATCTTTCCGATATCCGGGACGGGAAGAATACGCGCTGCGCCATTTTAACCTGAAGCTGCGGATCGGTGAGCGCATGGCTGTGGTGGGCAGGAACGGGTCGGGCAAAACCACCATGATCAAGCTGCTCTGCAGATTGTATGAGCCCACGGAGGGGGCAATCTACTTAAACGGAGTGGACATCCGCAAGTTTGACTACAGTGAATATATGCAGCTCTTTTCTGTGGTGTTTCAGGACTTTTCCCTGTTTGATTACTCCATAGCGGAGAATGTGGCGGCAGGGAGGCAGTACGATGGGAGAAAGGTGCGGGACAGCCTTATACAGGCGGGATTTGGAGAACGGCTGAAGGGATTAGCCGGCGGAATAGAAAGCCTGATCGGCAAAGGTTTTGACGAGGAAGGCATTCTCTTTTCAGGGGGGGAGCGGCAGAAAATCGCCATTGCCAGGGCCTTGTATAAGGACTCTCCGTTTATCCTGCTGGATGAGCCCACCGCTGCCCTGGACCCGGTTGCGGAGTATGAGGTATACTCCGCCTTTGATGAGATGGTGCAGGGCAAAACGGCCATCTATATCAGCCACAGGCTTTCCTCCTGCCGTTTCTGCGACGATATCGTGGTGTTTGACCAGGGAAAGGCGGTACAGCGGGGGAGCCACGGGGCCCTGATGGCGGACCGGGAAGGGCTGTATTACGCTCTGTATACAGCCCAGGCCCAGTATTATGAAAGCAATGCAGGACAAAAGGCGGAATGCTGACGGTTCATTTCACAGACTAGTTCAGGCGGAATTTGCGCACCAGATTATTCATCAGCAGGGACTGTTTAGACAGTTCCTGCGAAGTGGCGGCACTCTCCACCGAAGTGGAGGAGGTATCCTGGACTACGGAGGAAATCTGGTTAATTCCATCTGTAACCTGGGAAATGGCTTCGGTCTGGCTCTCCACGGCCTCTACCACCACATTCATTTTAACGGATACATTCTGGGCTATGGAATTTGCCTTATTCAATGACTCCGTTACTCTGCTCACGACCTGGCTGCCTTCCATTACGGTGGCAATAGAGCTTTCAATGAGTTCTTTGGTGGCTTTGGCAGCCTCATCGGATTTGGAAGCCAGACTGCGCACTTCACTGGACACCACGGCAAAGCCTTTTCCGGCACTGCCCGCCCGCGCGGCTTCCACAGAGGCATTAAGGGCCAATATATTGGTCTGAAAAGCGATACTTTCTATGGTACTGATGATTTTGCTGATTTCCGCGGAGGAGCTGGAGATTTTCTCCATTGCGCTGTTCAGTTCTTTGACATAATCGACGCTGATCCCCAACTGCACGTCAGCCTGATTCGCAAAGAGTCCCGCTTCCTCCGCCGCTGCCGCAGTCTGCCGGGCATTCTGCGCAATACCGGTCACAGTGGAGGAAAGTTCGTGGATGGCGCTGGCCTGTTCTGTGGCTCCCTGGCTCAGGGACTGGGCTCCCGTGGATACCTGACTGGCGCTGGAAGCCACCGTTTCGGCGGATTGGCTGATCTGAAGGAGCGTATCTCTCAGGGAACCGTGGATTGCCTTCATGGATTTTTCGATGGCCACAAAATCTCCCCGGTATGTGCGGGTGATATTTTCGCGGAAATCCCCCTGTCCCATCTTGCCCAGATGGTGGGACACATCCTGTACTACATCATTCAGGCGGTGCATGGTGGTATCCAAAGCCTTTGTCAACTCGGCAGTCTCATCCCGGGACCTTACCACCGGGGAAGCGGTATGTAAATCACCCTCGGCCAGCTTTTCCAGCCGGAGGACACAGGCGCGGATCGGGCCGGAGATGGATCTTCCCACCAACACCGCTACCGGGAAAGTGGCCAGCACCACAAGAAACACGACAAGGATTGTGAGCAGGATGCTTCGGTCCAGAGTAGATTTAAACTCTCTTTGACTGGCCTCGATGGCGATGCTCCATTCCTGGTTGCCATCAATGGGAGCAAAGCCCACAAACTTATTGTCGCCATAAAAATTATAGGCGCCGAAACCGGTTTCTCCCTGAATCATGCGCTGATTCACCGCGGCTACATCCGCCACGCTGGCATCCGTCTTAGCGGCTTCAATCATATTGGAGCCGCTTTCCACCACGGAGCGCTCCCGGTGGCCGATCACATTGCCTTTGTTGTCCAGGATATAGGCTACGCCGTCATTGCCCATGGACAGATTGACTACAATATCCGACAGGAAATCGGCATTGATGCCGCCGTAAACCACACCCTCAAAACGACCGTCGATGATGATGGGAACCTCCAGCAGGAAGATCATCCGCTGACCGTCATTCATAATGTCGGAAATATAGGGTTTCATGTTTTCTTTGCACTGCTGGAAATATTCTTCTTCAGCGTAGCTGTAGCCGGTGGAGGATAAACCGTCGGCATCCATCTTACCGGTGTATATAAATCCGTTGCGGCTGGCGATTTCATCCCGGACAGGAACCAACTCCGGGGCGTCCGGGGCGGATTCGCGGAAAATATCGGAAGCGGCAGCCTCCTGCAGGGCGGTCCAGTAATTATCCATACGCCACTCCACTGCGTCCGCCGCCATCTGTGTGGCCGGTCCCAGGGTCTTTGTCATCATATCATCGATTCCGGCGGCGTTTAGCAGGGCTGTGATCACGCCGATCAGCACTGATCCGACCAACATTACCGACAGCATACTGATTTGGATTTTTGATTTGATAGACTTCATGATTTCATCTTCCTCTCATTCATTTTCGAACAGGAGAAATGATTCAGTCAGGTGCAAACCATTCGTGAGTGCCTACTCCTGTCTTTCCCCATCTTAGCATAAATCCTCGGAATGTTCAATTCATAAATTGCAGGAAAAACAGACACAATTTCACTACAGCCGTCGAACAGGGCATTACATAGATATTGTCTTTCCCGGACAAATAATGTATAATGGTAATGTTCACGGAGGGGAGAGCGGATACGCAGGGATCCGCACAGCAGTGTACCAGGAGACTATTTGGGAGAAGGAAACATATGAGTGAATGCGGTATTCAGATTCCTGATGTAATGTATTTTTCAGCACCATGGGATATCAAAGCCGAATACCTTTCGGCGGAAATGACAGGCCAGGTGTTTATGTCTCCGTGGATTGGTATTTCTTCCCTGTTTGTAATTGACAGATTCCGGGAAGTGGGCGCATATTTTGAAAGGACATTGCTGGAACACAATATGGAATTGGTATCCAGTAAATATAATATAGATTACGATGAGTGGTATAGTGATTCTGACAGGCTGACATTGCCCTTAAAGGAAGCGCATCTGCGGCACAATGTGGAAGCATTTCGGCATGTGGCACCCCTGCAGTCCGTCTCGTCGGGTTATATCTACAAACTGGATGTATCCGGCATAAAGGAAGAACTGCAACTTTATGTCACACAGGATGCGGACAGGGAGCTTGTGTACAGCGGGAAAGAAAAAATACCCGTGATGGAAAAAATATCCCATACCATTCACTGGGAATTATCCTACGGGGAACATTCGTCATTTTCCGGGATACTTTCAGCCAGGGAGTTGGTTTCGGGAGTGGTGCGGGAGGTACTTTTATCAGATTTAATCAATGAAAATTAATTGATATAAATTTGTCTTTCCCTATTTTGGCATAAATCCTTTGTATGCTCAACTCACAATTTCACTACATGATTTCTATGACAATATGAATCATATCGCCGTCCTTTTTGCCAATTTTCTGGCGGATGGATTTCAGCACGCCTATAATATAGCATATGTTTCCATCCGGCGTTTTTACGCCCATATTCACGATACTGCCGTCGTAGGGCTGGCCGTCAAACAGGGCATGTACCCTGATTCGTCCCTTGCCGAATTTTTCCCTGATATCCCAGGGGAATATTACATAGGCTCCGCCCTTTTCAGGCAGTTCATGAAGTATTTCATCGTATTCAAATCGCTCTGTCATATTTTCCTTTCCGCCGTGCCGGCTTGCTGCGCAGTTTTTCTTATATTATAGCAAATATTATAGCAAAAATGGTTTTTTTTAAAAGCGGTGTTTGAATGTTTCCGCTGGGAAAATTCTTTTGCAGACGCTTTTTACTTGACTCTGCCGTTGGGGAAGCGTTTATACTATAAATATAGAAATGCAGGAGGCTTTTTATGGGGGAGCTAATTAAAATAAGGGAAATATCATCAAAATATGATGTCTCTGCCCGCACGCTGCGGTATTATGAGGATATGGGATTGCTGAGCAGCACGCGGAGCAGCGATTACGCGTACAGATTGTATGATCAGGAGGCAGTTGGAAGGGGTCACACAGGAAGACACGGCTCCCTATGACCTGATTACATTTGAGGGGGGACTGTATGCCTCCGCCATGTCTGTGGACGGGGATGATGATATTGGCGGCAGGATTTATGAAGGGATACGGAAGTGGCTGGAGGAGAGCGGATTTGAATCGGACGAGCGCCCGGGACACAGAACCATGGGACATATGGTCAACCCCACGGAGGAGATCAGGCAGGCGCTGGGGTATCATCAGATGGAAATCTTTGTTCCCATCAAAATACGGTCCCGGCATTGGAGGAAAGAAGGATGAAGGATACATATTCAGTCAGCGAATGGGCTATAATACGCCGCAATGAACTGGTAGATATTCCCAAGGAGTTGCCGATCCATTCGGATTTTCTGCGGACACTTACGCAGGAGGCGTTTGAATGCGCTTTCAGGGAGATTGGACAAATGTTTTGGCAAATATATTCCGACATGGCTGAGACGCCGGAAAACTTCGGCATGCCTTTGTACAGAACAGGAGAGTACGATTATTTTTCAAAGCAGGCTCGAGAAGCCCGAACAGCGCCCTGGAATCTGTTCTATTTCCTGCTTTGCCTGTTTTCCTGCGGTGAATGGAAGGAAAAACGACTGGCGGCGGATACGGAGGAGATTCGGAGGATCAACCGGGTAAAAAAGACAGGCTCCCTGCTCAAGGCCCTGGAGGACTATGGCTTTATATTTTCCGGGATAAAGAATTATCAATTATCATCCGGATCTTCTCTTGAAGTTGAATATCCGGATGATCCCAATGTGGTGGAAGTTCTGTTTCTCCTTGCTCAAAAGGTAAAAAACACACAAATGAAGGATGTAAAAAATGATTTCTCTCATATGAATATGTTTGTAAATGGGTTCATCGGATGGAACTATAAATTGCTGGCTGAGGATATGAATACCTGCACGCTGGCCCAAGGCTGTGACTATGTGGGGGATAAGATGCACAGCGAAGCGGACAGAGAATTAATCTGCATGATGGACCGCCTGCTGACCGGGATGGGGTATGCAATGAAAAAGGGAGATTTCAACGAGGGGCCTTCCGTAAGATATTACCGGGGAAAATCAAAAGTATATGCGTATGCTTTGAATTCTGACAGAGGGAATTTGTGTCTGGAATTGAGAATCAGGAATGCGGAGAACTGTCTGGAATATCTGAGGCAATGTCCTGACAGAATCGCGGAAATGTTCCGCCACAGCGACAGCGGATGCCGGAACAGGATCAACGGGACCTGCAGGAGCGGGGTGGATTACAGGTTTGAAGGGCAGGAAAAATGGCATTGCGGATGCTGCGGCGCACGGTTTAGACTGCATCCCTGTAAGGAGGATATACCTCATTATATTAAATTGATGGAACTGGGAAACGGATGAGTTTGTACGGCTTGTTAAGGGGAAGCAATTCCGATATATGAGGATTTCAACAGGTGGGGAATGGGGCAAGGAATGACACTCCAGTGCCATTCCTTAGTATGTTGATTTAATATTTAGCCTGTTTCTTTTGTCTGCCAAGAATAAAAAGCATTACTAACAGAATGATTGGAAATACAAGACCAACGCTTATGCCTGCACGAATATTATCTCCCGCATATTGTGTAACACGGCCAACTATACCAGGTCCAATGCTTCCGCCCAAATCTCCTGCCATAGCCAGCAGCGCAAACATAGCCGTTCCGCCTGCAGGGAATTTCTCAGATGAAATACTAATTGTCCCGGGCCACATAATACCAACAGAAAAGCCACATGCAATACAGCCAATAAGGCCTATCAATGGATTTGCCGATAATGAAGCGAAAAGATAACATATAACACATAAGATTCCGGAACCTGTCATAAATTTCATCAAATCCATTTTGTCACCATATTTTCCGAATATTACACGGCTTATTCCCATTGTAACCGCAAACATACAGGGACCAGCTAAATCTCCTATCGTTTTCGATAACCCCAATGCTGCTTCTGCATATGCCGACGCCCATTGTGCCATAGCAAGTTCTGATGCACCAGAGCAGATCATCAAACATACCGCCAGCCAGAATAATGGTGTTTGAAATAATTTTTTTATTCCCATTCCATTCCCTTCAGCTACTAAATGTTTAATTGGGCATGTTGCAAAATTATAGATATTGACTGCAGGAATAAGGGCCCATAGTACAGCCAGCCACTTCCAACTATTCATTCCGAATATCAGGAAAAACAGGGTAGATATCAAGATCGTTCCCACTGCCCCCCAACAGTAGAAAGAGTGGAGCAAACTCATTGTCGCTTCTTTATTCTCAAACGGACATGCTTCTACAATAGGGCTGCAGAGTACTTCAATCAATCCGCTTCCGATTGCATACATGATTACACTGCATATAATTCCAAGAAACGGAATGGGTAATATATCCGGCAGAAATGCCAGACCAATCAGTCCGGCCGCGGCACATATTTCGGAGGCTACGATACATGCACGATATCCAATCCTGTCCACATATTTTGCACAGAACAAATCCACTAAAAGCTGAGTAAAGAAAAAACATGTAGAAATCAATGCAATATTTCCAAGAGAAATATTGTAATCATAATGAAATTTTAAAAACAGCAGCGGCGCAAAGTTAGCAGCTATTGCCTGCGTAATAAATCCTAAGTAACAGGCGGTTTTTGTTCTTTGATAATTTGGCATAATACCTTTGTTCCCTTCTTTCCTTTTTTTTGTGGCGATCAACATCCTTCTAATGCATATTTTTATGTCGCTTTCATACTGCCATTTAAATTCCGCGTTTCGCCACCTTGCTTCCTTTTTTGAATTATATACTATGGAACTTCGCTTTTCATTGATTTATATCCGATATTTATTGTATAATATCGTAAGAACGTATATCGGGAGAGGGTTCGCTTATGAATTTCAATACATCGTATAACAAGATTGTGACAGATGAAAACTTGATGGAAACGGTAAAGCATGGAAGCATTGGCTACCCCTTTCACTTTTATTATGACAATTTAGCCCTGTTTGACTTTCACTGTATTGAATGGCACTGGCATACCGAATTGGAGTTCGTTTATATTGAATCAGGAACTGTGACTTTTTGGATTGGAGAAAAACAGTTTATTTTAGCGGAAGGAAATGGCGTATTCATTAATTCTAAAATCCTTCATCGCTTCTATTCTCCAGCTGAAGCTGTTATTCCAAATTTTTTATGTTTGCCTTCTTTTATTGCTGCGGAAGATAGTTTTATATATCAAAAATATATTTTACCGATTATTTCTTCCGCCTTATTTTTCCTGATTTTTGATGCGGAAGTTCCCTGGCAGGCGGAGGCTTTATCCATTATCAGGCAGATCATTGCTGCGCAGGAGGGGGTCTCATCCTGCGAACTTGCCACCGCATCTCTCATTCAAAGGCTTTGGTTGGAGATATATGAAAATGCGGATATTACATATACGAAAGACCATATAAATGATTCAGCTTCTTCGCAGGCAAGATTACAGTTGATGATGCAGTACGTTCATCAGAATTATTCCCATGATATTTCATTAGAGGACATTGCAGGGCATGCAAGGATCAGCAAAAGTACCGTATTAAACCTTTTCCATAAATATTTACACATTACTCCGATAAACTACCTTATCAATTATCGTTTAAATGAAGCCGCCCGATTACTTTCAAAGACCGAGAAAAAAATCAGTACTATTTCTGATGAAACAGGATTTAATAATGTAGACTATTTCTGCAGATTATTTAAAAAGCATTATCATTTAACGCCGACTGAATATCGGAAAAAGAGATTGTTTTTTAGCGGAATGTGCAATAATAGTAGATAAAATTACGTCTGAGCGGTATAATCTAAAGGATATAGAATGCGGCAAATTTGAATGCAGCAGTGGATACGATTATGAAAACTTTGATATTAAACGGTTTGCCAAGAATAAATAGTGATACTAACAGTCTTACTATCAAGATTTTTCAGAATTAACTGGAAAATTATTGGATGTTGGGTTTATTATAATCTTTTTGCAGAGAATCAATATTAAGCGTTTGAGGCGAGGGGAACTGGAATGGAGCAAATTGAATTGATAAAACCGGGAATGGAGTATGCCGACGATATATGGGATTTTCGTCAGGAAATTTTAGATTGTGACGCAGAGAGTGAAGACCAGTTTGCAGGTTGTATATCATTGGATGTAAGTGTGTCCGCTGAAGAGTGGATCAAAATGTGTGAGCTCAGAATGAGTGAAGAAACATGTGTTAAGGCAGGTACATCGGTTCCTTCCAATATGTATTTAGCCGTTCGGAAAAATGATAACAGAGTTATAGGTATTATAGATTTGCGTCACCATATAAATCATCCGATTCTTGGAACATGGGGAGGACATTGTGGATATTCGGTACGTCCTTCTGAACGAGGCAAAGGATATGCCAGGGAAATGCTTCGCCTGAATATACGAAATGCGAAAGCATTAGGAATTTCCAAACTTCTTATTACATGTGATGTAAAGAACATGGCCAGCGAAAAAACCATACTTGCTAACGGCGGTGTTTATGAGGAAACCATAGAAGTTGATGGATGTAAGATGAAAAGATTTTGGATCGAGGTTAATGATTAGGCAAAAAAGAGTTTTCTTTCCATAATAGGATAAGCAAACTCTTTTTTATTACATTCTTATTTTTTCAACCCTCAGTTTTCACTGGCATATTCATTTTAGCATGTAAATACATAAAAGTAAATTATTTTGAAAGTACATGTTCAAAAAGTGATTCAATAAAAATGTAATAAAATATTTATTCTAATATTGAAAAACATATTCGCATGTGCTAACATAAAAATACAGTTATGAGAATTCATATAATGCGGTTCTAAATTAAACAAATACAATCCGGCATGGGGGATACAAAAGTGAATGCAAAGACTGCGCATATAACCAGGACAGAAAACGAAATATTTGAACAGGACTTAAAAGAGCATTTATTCCATACAGCCGCATTATGCAGAGGGTATATGGGGAAAATGGGCTGTGCGGCCATGGGATATCTGGCGGGTATTCTGCACGATGCAGGCAAAGCCGGGTCGGCTTTTCAGGGCAGGATGGAGGCCATACGGGAAGGACGGCCGGATCCGGGACAGAAAGGGGGACATGCCTCTGCAGGTGCGGTGCTGCTTAGCAGATGGGGAGGCAAGACAGACAATTTTTACAAGAATTTCGCTTTACAGGCCATATGTGAAGCCATTTTTTCCCATCACGCGGCACTGCCGGACAATATATCCCCCCGGCTGGAGGATGGGTATAAGGCCAGGCTTCAATGTGAAGAGGCGGAATTATCGGAAATAGAGACATATTTTTGGAGTGAAATTATCTCCCGAGAGGACTTTGAGAAACTTTTGGAGCAGGCATACGGGGAGGCGGAAGCATTTGTAAACAGGGTGAAACAATGCGTAAGAGCCCAGAAAGAGATGGAATTTTTCCTGGGCATGGCGGAGAAGATGCTGCTGTCAGCTCTGATTGACGCCGACTGGCTGGACAGTGCCATCAGCGGCGCAGGGGGACAGTTGGACTTTGGGGATCTGGATGGGGAAGACGATGAAAATCTTTCCAGGGAAAAGCTGTTTACATATTTTCTGGACAATTTGGAAAATGGACTGAGGGAAATGAACCGCTCCTCCAAACCCATCAATGTATGGAGAAATCGCATCTCCGAACAATGTAAGGAGGCAGGGGCCAGAGAGGGAGGGGTCTATACCCTGTCCTGCCCCACCGGGGCCGGTAAAACCCTGGCGGTGACCCGCTTTGCCCTGACGCATTGCATCCGGCAGGGCAAAGAGAGAATATTCTACATCATACCCTACCTGTCCATCATTGACCAGACGGCCAAAAGCATAAAGAAGGCGCTTGCAGCCGGCAATAGGGAAGGCACTGACGAACTGGTGGAAAACGGTATTTTGGAACTTCATTCCCAGGCAGAGTATAAAAAGGGGGAAAATGGGGCAGGCGCCTCATGGAGCGGGGAGGAAGAACCCGCCGCCGACGGGGACTTCTGGGCACAGAGGATGACGGAACCCATAGTGCTGACCACTATGGTGCGTTTTCTGAATACATTTTTTGCCCGGGGGACCAGAAATCTGCGCCCGGCCTATCAGTTCCAAAACGCGGTGCTTATCTTTGATGAAGTGCAGACCCTGCCTGTAAAGCAGATCGCCCTGTTTAACAGTCTGATCAATTATCTGACACAGCTTTGTGGGTGCACATGCGTCCTGTGCACCGCCACCCAGCCTCTGCTGGGGGAGACGGTAAAACCGGTTTATCCCGTCAAAATGGCGGAACCTGCGGCCCTGGCAGAGCTCCCCCCGGAAGCGGGGGAAGTCTTCCGGCGGGTGCAGATAGAACCCCGGCTGAAGACGGTGGGTTATACCCAAAAAGAACTGGCAGATTTCGTCTGGGAAAAGGCGGAAGAGAGCGGAAATGCGCTGGCAATCCTGAACACAAGAGACTGCGCGCTGGCCGTTTACAGTGAATTGGCAAAGCGGGCGGGGGAGGCATATAAAGTGTATTACCTTTCCACAAAACTATATGCGGCGCACAGGAAAAGCATTATTGAAAAAGTCCGAGGGGACTTGTCTTGCGGAGAAAAAATCATAGTGGTCAGTACATCCCTGATTGAGGCCGGCATAGATTTTGACTTTTCCTGCGTGGTTCGATCCCTGGCAGGAATGGATTCCATAGTCCAGGCGGCGGGGCGGTGCAACAGGGAAGGGCTGCGGGGGGTGGAGACCACCTATATTGTCAATCCCTGTCAGGAGCTGGAATCACTGGCACATTTGAGAGATATCAGGGAGGGAGCGGAATCGTCCCGAAGGATATTGGGGGAATTTGAGAAAAACAAGGCACGCTTCGGGGGTGAACTGCTGTCCGAAGAGGCAATACACACTTATTTCTCGTACTATTTCTGGAATAGAAAGGAAGAAATGGTTTATCCCATACCGGGACAAAACAAGGTTTCTCTCTATGGCTGGTTGGCAGATAATGTGGATCTGGTGAGGTCGGGCGAGGCGCACAAAGTTTATGAGAAGAAAGTATTAAATCAGGCGTTTAAAACAGCGGCAGAACATTTCAGCGTTATAGAGGAGCGTGGGAATTCCGTATTTGTGCCCAGGGGCCGGGGGAAGGAGATCTGGGAGGAGATCCAGAGAAATACCAAACCAGGAAAGACAGACTACAAGTATATAAGGAGCCTGTTAAAGGAAGCACAGCAATATGTGGTTAATCTGCAGAATTATGAAATAGAGAAGCTGGGAAAGGGGGCCATACAGTGGGAGGATAAAATGGGAATGTACGTCCTGAACGAGATGTATTATGATGAAAAGGCCGGTATTACCGGGGAAATCAGCAGTAATATGCCGATTCATATGTTTTAGAAACGGTTGCAGCCTGTTCAATGTCTTTCCGCATCGGATTGGGAGATCAATGGGAATCTGCGGAATGGAAGGGAGCAGGAGGGAAGCAATACAGTCAGTTGTATTGGACGGAAAGGAGGAGCATGGAAAAAGAGAATAGCATTACATTTGCGCTGACAGGGCGCCGGGCGCTTTTTACGGATCCTGTCAGCAAGATGGGGGGAGAGAAATTTACCTACCAGGTTCCCACCTACCAGGCGCTGAAAGGAGTGCTGGAAAGTATCTACTGGAAACCTACGCTGGTCTGGATCGTAGACAGGGTGCGGGTTATAAAACCCATCCGTTCGGAATCCCAGGCTGTCAGGCCCATCGACTACGGCGGGGGCAACACCCTGTCGATCTACACCTATCTCTCGGATGTGGAATACCGGGTGCAGGCGCATTTTGTGTGGAATGAGAACCGGCCTGACCTGGTCAGGGACAGGGATGAGAACAAACACTTTTTTATTGCCAGAAGGGCGCTGGAAAAAGGAGGCAGGAGAGATATTTTCCTGGGGACCAGAGAGTGCCAGGGCTATGTGGAGCCTTTGGATTTTGAAAGCGGCCGGGGAGCGTATGACGAGGTCGATGAATTTCCGCTGGGTCTGATGTTTCATGGGTTTACCTATCCCGATGAGGCGGTGCGGCAGGAGGAGAAGAATAAGCTGACGGCCAGGTTTTTTCGCCCGGTGATGAAGAAAGGGATTATTACGTTTCCGGCCCCGGAAGAATGTGCCATACGCCGGATTCTGACGGATCGAAAACCCAGGGAGTTCAGCCTGGAAAAAGGGAATGTGACATTGGCGGGGGGAGGTGCGCTGGATGAGTTTTCTGAATGATTTGTACCTTACCTATGAGGCCTGCAAGAGCGATTCCCAGCTTTTGCCCATCGCTCATCTGACCCAGAATGCCCAACTGGAGGTGGTTCTGGATGAGGAGGGAAAATTTTCCAGAGCCAGTCTGGTGGACAAGGAGGATGCGGTCACGGTGATCCCGGTCACAGAGGATTCCGGCAGCAGGAGCGGCAAAGCCATTTTTCCCCATCCGCTGTGTGACAAGCTGGAATATATAGCCGGGGACTATGGAGATTTTGTACCGGGCAGCAAAGGGGATAAATTTGAAATCTATATTGCGCAGTTGGGCGCATGGGTCCAGTCGGATTACAGTCTGCCCCAGATCAGGTGTGTATATGGGTATCTGAGGGAACGCAGGCTTATGGAGGATTTACGGGAGGCCGGTTTTTTTACCTTCGAGAACGGCAGGATCAAGGCGGAAAAGCAGCAGGGAGTGGCGCTGGAGAACTGGTTTGTACGCTTTGCGGTAGAGGTTCCGGGAGAGCCTGAGAGCAGACTGTACTGCGACGGGCAGGTATTTGACAGCTACATAAAGTATTATCTGTCCAGTCAGGACAGCAGGGAATTATGCTATGTTTCCGGCGAGGCCGTGCCCTGCTCCGAGAAACATCCGGCCAAAATACGGAATACTGCCGACAAGGCCAAGCTGATTTCCGCCAATGACGCATCGGGTGTGCTGACCTTCAAGGGGCGGTTCCGCGAGAGCACCCAGGTGGCTTCCGTGGGTTATGAGATATCCCAGAAGGCTCACAGCGCCTTGCGCTGGCTGATTGCCAGACAGGGTCTGAAAATCGGGGAACAGGTATTTGTAGTGTGGTCCATAGAGAATCCCCACATGCCCAGCCCCTTTTCCGATTTGGATTGGGAGGAGGAAGAGGAAGTCTTTACTGACGCCGCGTATTCGGACTGGGTGAGACAGGCAATCTGGGGATCGGCCCAGGCGCCCCAGGACAGTGATACCGTCATGGTGATGGGTGTGGAAGCGGCTACCACAGGCCGGTTGTCCATTCCTTTTTATCAGAAATATGGAGCCAAACAATTTATCCAAAATGTGGCCAGATGGAAAACGGAGACCTGTTGGCTGAACCAGTCGAAAAAGGTACAGGCCTATGTGCCCTGGTCCCCCTCTTTGGTGGAGATCGTAAAGCTGGTGGCAGGGGAGAAAAACGCCAAGTTGAATAAATGTGTACGGGAACGGCTGATCCCCTGCATCGTAGAGGGCAGGAAACTCCCCTATGATATAGTGCTGTCGGCCCTGGGGCAGGCCGTTAATCCTTTACACTTTAAGGAACATTGGGAGTGGTGCAGGGCTGTGACAATTACATGCGCCCTGTTGAGAAAATGGCAGATAGAAAGAGGAGACGGAAGGGAGGAATACAGCATGGGTTTGAATGCAGAGAGTGAGGACAGAAGTTACATTTTCGGGCAGCTGCTGGCCACGGCGGAGATGTTGGAGAGAAGAGCCCTGTCCATGGGAAGCGGCAGCAATAAGGAGGGTATACGGAACACGGCGGCAGAAAAGTATTTTGTCCGATTCCAGAGATACCCGGTGGAGACTTGGACAACCATTCGGAACCAGTTGCATCCGTATGTGATGAAGCTGAAAAACGCAGGGAAGTTATATTATGTCAACAAACTGGACGAATTGACTTGCAGACTGGATCTGACCCGGAGGGACAAGCTAGAACCCACCTTCCTGCAGGGTTATAGCAGTCAGCTTGTGGAGTATCGCAGTTCTTATAAGAAGCAGGAGGATGGCAAGCCGGAGGAGTAATATGTTCCGGAAAGGGACTTTGTATGTTAATCAGCCTAAAGAGGCGCAGCAGGGAAAGGATGGTAAAAATATGAGCGAATTTACAAACAAGATTGATTTTGCAGTGGTATTCAGCGTGAAGAACGCCAATCCAAACGGTGATCCGCTGAACGGGAACAGGCCCAGGGAGACCTATGACGGATTCGGAGAGGTGTCGGATGTATGTTTAAAAAGGAAGATCCGCAACCGCATGATGGATCTGGGATATCCGGTGTTCGTGCAGTCCGACGATCGGAATGTGGACGGCATCAGAAGCCTGAGCGATAGAGCGGGGGCAGCGCCGGAACTGAAGGAGGCGGGAAAGGACAAGGAGAAGTATGCGGCTGCCGCCTGCGAAAAATGGATGGATGTGCGAACTTTTGGCCAGGTATTCGCTTTTAAGAGCAAGGAAAAGGGAGCCGAGGGGGACGGTGTATCGGTGGGGGTGAGAGGTCCGGTGTCCATCCAGACGGCTGTGAGTGTGGCGCCCATCGACATTTCCTCCATGCAGATCACCAAGAGCGTTAACAGCGAGACCAGCGATAAGAAATCCTCGGATACCATGGGGATGAAGCACAGGGTTGACTTTGGTATGTATGTTACCTATGGCAGCATCAATCATCAGTTGGCGGAAAAAACAGGTTTTTCGGACGAGGATGCGGAGATAATCCGGCAGATTCTGGTGACATTGTTTGAGAATGATGCGTCTTCCGCCAGACCCGACGGCAGCATGGAAGTATGTAAGGTGATCTGGTGGAAGCACAACTGCTTCCTGGGACAGTATTCCTCCGCCAAAGTACATAGATGCCTGAAAGTGAGCAGAAAGCCTGGAGTAGAAATTGCCAAAAGCCAGGAGGATTTTGAGATAAAGGTTGAGGAACTGCCGGACCTGAAGGTTGAGATCTATGACGGAATTTGAATATAATGAAGAGGACTTTCTACAGCTTGCGGGATTGCAGCATTTTACCTTTTGCAGAAGGCAATGGGCATTGATCCATATTGAGCAGCAGTGGGAAGAGAATGTTCTCACCGTAAAAGGCAGCCTTTTTCATGAAAAGGTGCATGACGGGTATTCCAGGGAGAAACGAAAGAATGTGATCATTTCCAGGGGAATGCCCGTGCGTTCCAGAGCCCTGGGAATCAGCGGGGAGTGCGATGTGGTGGAGTTTGTCCGGGCAGAAGATGGAATTTCTCTGCCCGGGCGGGAGGGAAAGTACATCCTGTATCCGATTGAGTACAAACGGGGCAAAACAAAAATCTCGGATGAGGACAGAATGCAGTTGACGGCTCAGGCATTATGTCTGGAGGAAATGTTTCTGACAGAGATTCCCCAGGCCTATCTGTTTTACGGGGAGACCCGCAGGCGGGAATGCGTGGAAATTACGGAAACTCTGCGGGCTGAATGCAGGCGGCTGCTTCAGGAGATGCACCAATTCTATGCAAGAGGATATACGCCCAAAGTGAAAAGGGCTAAGAAATGCGAGGCCTGTTCTCTCCGGGAACTTTGCCTGCCAAAACTGGAGAGCAGGAAAAATGTGTCGCAATATATCTCTCAAAATGTGGAGTCTGATTGAATCCGGAGCCGCATGTATTCAAGGACTCAGGACAAATGCTGTCTGTTTGAGCAATCTCGCAGGTAAAACCTGTGCGCAGTGTGCAGAGAGAAACCTGGAACGGAGGTTTCAACCATTGGCAGCCGCAGTATCGCTGGCCGGAAATATGGGGTTGGAGTAGATGTCATACACAAGATTGTGAGGATAAGTACATGAGGAAGTTGCTGAATACGCTGTATATTACATCCAGTGAATACTATCTGTCACTGGACGGGGAAAATGTGATTATTTCTCAGAGCAAGAAAGAGATAGGGAGACTGCCGCTTCACAATCTGGAGGCTATTGTGACCTGTGGATATGCCGGGGCAAGCCCGGCGCTGATGGAAAAGTGCGCGGCAGGAAATATCTCCATAACATTTCTGTCTCCCACAGGCAGATTCCGGGCCAAAGTAACGGGAAAGGCATATGGCAATATCCTGCTAAGAAGGACACAGTATCGAATGGCAGATGACAAGAAGCAAACTTTGGAGATTGCCCGGAATTTTATAATCGGAAAAATATATAACCAGCGAAGCGTTATAAACAGAGCCCAGCGGGATTATGCGGAACGGCTGGATACAGAAAAGCTAAGCCTTGTCTCCGGGCAACTCAGGGAGACCCTTCAGACGGTGAGAGAGGCGGACACCATGGAAACGCTGCGGGGAAACGAGGGGGAGGCGGCCTCTCGTTATTTTTCCCAGTTCAATCAGCTGATCCTTCAGCAAAAAGAGGAGTTTTGTTTTGACATAAGAAACCGACGGCCTCCATTGGACAGGGTGAATGCACTGCTCTCTTTTACATATGCCCTCCTGACCAGCATGTGCGTGGCGGCCCTGGAGACAGTTGGCCTGGATCCCTATGCGGGGTTCATGCATACGGATCGGCCGGGGCGATGTTCGCTGGCTTTGGACTTAATGGAGGAACTCAGGGCCCCCTATGCGGATCGCTTTGTCCTGTCTTGCATCAACAAAAAAATGGTGGACTCATCAGATTTTGAAGAGAAGGAGAATGGGGCCGTTTTCCTGAACGAGTCTGGGAGAAAAAAATATCTGGCAGTGTGGCAGAGCAAAAAGGCGGAAAAGTTAACCCATCCCTATTTGCAGGAGAGCATTGAATGGGGACTTGTTCCTTATGTGCAGGCTTTGCTGCTGGCACGATTTATTCGAGGAGACCTGGATGGATATCCGCCCTTTTTATGGAAATAGAATGGGTAATACCTATGGAATGTGTTATATGGTGGAGGGGCTTATATGTTAATCGTTGTCACTTATGACGTATCTACCGAAACAGCCGCAGGAAGGGCCAGATTGCGAAAAGTTGCCAAACAATGTCAGAATTATGGACAGCGTGTCCAAAACTCAGTATTTGAGTGCATTATAGATGAGGCTCAATATGTCTCTTTTAAGAGCAGTTTGCTGAAATTGATCAATGAGGATGAGGATAGCCTGCGCTTTTACCGTCTGGGAAATGCGTACCGCAATCGTATAGAGCACTATGGCAGTAAAAAGACGCCGGACCTGGATGCTCCTATAATTTTCTAAACAGTGCGAATACTAAGTACACATCTTTTTCCAGTGACTTTCGCACCCGATAATGTATCTAAACAGGAGCAATAGAGAATCTTAAAAGTGAGGTAGTTGTGAGATATTGTCTATAATAGATAATTTGTCGGTATTTAGAAGTTATTTTTTTGTATGTTTTTGGTGTCACTCCCCGTGCGGGAGTGTGGATTGAAATCGTATTGGTCAGTGTCACCTGGATTGTCTCCCCGGGTCACTCCCCGTGCGGGAGTGTGGATTGAAATCCCAGGCCGGAACCCATGCCGCCGAAAATAGACGTCACTCCCCGTGCGGGAGTGTGGATTGAAATTATATCCTCACGGGCGGACCCGCCGCTGTACAGCGTCACTCCCCGTGCGGGAGTGTGGATTGAAATCAGGGA
>BLLU01000059.1 GCA_011959105.1 Lachnospiraceae bacterium
CCATGCTTACGGCAATCGTGAACATTGTAACGCAGACACCGCAGAAAATCTGGAATAGTATCATAGGCGCGGTGACAAAGGTAGCGACGTGGGGCGCAAATATGGTAAGCAAAGCCCGCGAGGTAATGAACAGCATGGTTACGGGCGTTGTGAACATAGTAAAAGAGATTCCGCAGAAAATCTATAACAGCATATCCGGCGCTATTTCCAAAGTAGCCCAGTGGGGTACAGAGGTAAAAAATAAGGCGGTAGAGGGTATGCGCAACTGCGTAAACGGAATTATAAATGCTTTCTCTAATATCGGCAGTTCTTTTGCGACAATCGGCAGCAACATTGTACAGGGTATCTGGAACGGCATAAGCAACGGCTGGAACTGGTTAAAGGATAAAGTTTCAAGCCTTGCAAACAGCCTGTTAGATGCCGCAAAGAGCGCTTTAGGGATTGAAAGCCCGTCTAAAAAGTTCCGGGACGAGGTAGGGTTATTCATGGCGCAGGGCATAGGCGTAGGCTTTTCTGATGAAATGAAAAAAGTAAATAAGCAGATCGAGGAAAGCATACCGCAGGAATTTGACGTAGGCGCAAAAGTCAATTTCTCTGACGCTGACATAGACGGGGAGCCGTGGAAACCAAAGCCGAAAGGCGGCGGGGCAGCAGGCAGCCCGGTAGTACATATCACACAGAATATATACGCCAATACGACGGACTACGCAAAGCAGCAGAAAGAGGCGCAGCGGCAGTTTAAGCAGGCAGCAAGGACGGTGTTAGCATGATGTATGAAAAGCTGGTTTATACCAATGAGAGGGGCGAAAGCATAGAGCTTAGCGTAGGCAGTGTATACCATTGCAACGTAAGCAAGGACGTAGACGGAATAGCAGGCGTGACAAATGCAGTCTACAGCACAAACAGCATGGGGCAGCATGGAGACACCTATGTAGGGCAACGGATAGAGGCGCGGGACGTAGACATACTGGGGCATATCAATACAAGGGACAAGCAGCAGTCTTACGAACTGCGCCGCAGGCTGCTTAAGATTTTTAACCCGGAGCTGGGCGGCACGCTTGCCTATGAATACGGCAGCTTTAAGCGTATTATTAACTGCCGCCTGCATGGAAAGCCGGACGTAGGGAGAAAAAGCGTTTTGCAGCAGTTCAGCTTACAGCTGGACTGCCTTAACCCGTTCTGGCGGGAAGAGGACGAGCAAAAGGAAGATATAGCAAGCTGGGTAGCTGCCTGGCATTTCCCCTGCGTGATTGAAAAGGACAACAGTAAAAGTATGATTTTTGGGTATCGCGCAGAAAGCGTAATTGTGGACTGCTTTAATGAGGGCGACGTATCAACGGGTATGCGGGTAAGGTTTACCGCACTGGGGACAGTTACAAACCCGGTCATTTTAAACGTAGACACAGAGGAATTTATAAAACTGAATGTAACCATGCAGACCGGGGACGTGATCGAGGTAAACACGAAATACGGCAGCAAGGGCGCTACACTGACGCGGGACGGGGTAAAGTATGACTATTTCCGCAAGGTGGACGTAGACAGTACATTTATGCAGCTTGACATAGGCGACAATAATTTCCGATATGATGCGGACGGCGGCGTAAATTCTATGGAAGTCTCTATTTTTTATGACAGGGAATATCTGGGGGTATGACGCATGGAGCTTAGAGTATTTGACGAGACGGTAGAGCCGCTGGGACTGATCGACGAAATGGCAAGCCTGTTATGGCATGTAAAGTATTTTGATGTAGGCACGTTCAATCTGCTTGCGCCGATCACGGACAATAACAAACGGCTGCTTACCGAGGGCAATATTATTGTAAAGCATGACGGAAAGCGGGAAGTGACGGACGCGGCGGGCGGTATCTGGCGCAGGGCTGCGCAGATTACCTATGTACACATTACCAAAGATGAGAACGGGTTAGAGCAGATAGAGGCACAGGGCTACATGCTTAGCCAGTGGCTTAACAAGCGCTGCATAAGCCCGCAGATCGTAACGACGGCGACGAACCAGAGCATTATAAACACAATGGTAAAGAATAACTGCGGCAGCAGTGCGGGTACAAAGCGCCGTTTCCCGCGCTTTATCATGCTGGCGCAGGAAACCATAGCAGGCAGCGCGGTAGAGTACGCAAACGAGGTATACGCAAAGCTGGGGCAGGAAGTAAAGGCGAGAGCGCAGGCAGGAAAGCTGGGCTATGACATTCTGATTAACGAGAGATCGCGGCAGTACGGCTTTTATCTGTATAAGGGCAAAGACCTTACCGCGAAAAACAGCGAGGGAAACACGCCTTGTATTTTTTCGCGGGATTTTGACAATGTAAACGAGCAGGAATATACAGCAAGTATAGAAAACTGCGGGAATTTCATTTACATACAGGGCGCGGCAGACGACAACGGCAGCCAGCCAGTGACGACGGTAGACGGAGAGGGCGCGTCTGGTCTGGAACTTACAGAGGTGTTTTGCGACGCGACGGACATAGCCCGGAAATACCAGAGCGGGGAAACAGAGGTAACAATACCGCTTAATACCTATTTGCAGATGCTTAAGACGAGGGCGGCGGCAGAGCTGGAAAACTACGGAAAGATCATAAATTTTGTAAGCACAATTAACACAAATTCTAACCTTAAGTTTAAGCAGGACTTTGATTTAGGGGACAGGATCACATGCAAGGAAACAAAGTGGGGTATACAGATTGACGCAAGGATAACAGAAGTAACAGAGACATACCAGAAAGGCGCAGAGGAAATAGAGGCGACGTTTGGGGACAGCCTGCCTACGCTGGTAGACCAGATAAGGAAAGTGAGGTAAAAAGCATGGCTGATTGTCTGCCGTTCAATGCCATTCTGGTAGATGAAGAATACGACAGGGTATATAAAGCCGAGGACTGGGCGTGGTATTTTGCCACGTTCATAGCAAACGGCGTTTTCCCGAAACCCAGCGACGGGCTACAGGTTATAGCCTATGACAAAATGGAAATCAAGGTAAACGCCGGGTATGCGTTTATCAATGGTTACGCTTTCAGAAACCCTGTAAGCATGGGTATTACGTTAAGCACAGCAGAGGGGGCGCTTAACCGCATAGACCGGGTAATTATACGCTGGGACTTGACGCAGAGGGACATGTATCTGACCGTCTTAAAGGGCGTGCCGTCTGCAAAGCCTGCGGCAGCAGCCTTAACCCGGAATACGGAAATATGGGAGCTTGCCATAGCTGATATTTACGTGGGGAAAGGCGTAACAAAGATTCAGACAAAGGATATTACAGACCAGCGGTTTAACAGTGCCTTGTGCGGCATTGTGAAAGGCACAATAGAAGAGATCGACGCAAGCGTACTGACGAAACAGTTTAATGACTTTTTCAAAACCTACAGCCAGGCAGTGCTGGACGAGTTCAGCATATATAAGCAGGATATGGAAAAGTATTTAAGTGAGATCGCGGGCATTTATGAGAACTACATAACCATGACAGAAAGCCTGTTTAACCAGTACGAGAACCAGTTCAGCGAGCGGTACAATTCTTTTGAAAGTACGCTTGACGGCTGGGACGCGGAGCTATTGAAAGCCTATACCGCTTTCATGGCGAAAATTACGCTTTTCCAGACAGAGGCAGAAAGCGAGTTTAACGCATGGTTTGAGGACATAAAGGAAAAGCTGGGCGGGGACATTGCAGGCAGCCTGCAACTGCAAATAGACGGGCTGACAGACAAGGTAGAACAGCTGCGGCAGCTGGCAGAGGCGGGCGGCGCGGAGACGGCAGAGACACTGGCAGAGCTTGACAGGCGGCTTACGCTGGTAGAAAACGGCTGGAACATAAATTATAAGCATGATGCCGTTTTAGGTTTATGCTATCTGGGAGCTGCCTACATGTGCCAGCATTACGAAAGAACAGAGGAAACGGCAGTATTAGGAATTGCATATATCGGCAATTCCTATCTTGCAAATACATTTTAAGGAAAGGGGCAGATTATGAAAGGATTTCCCAAAACATTAAAGACAAAAGACGATTACTACAACTGCCTTGCTATGGTGGCAGCCGGGGAGCTGGCGGCGGCTGATCTGCTGGCAAAAATTGAAAGTCTGGAAAAGCAGCGCTACATACAGTGCGCTATTGTATCGGTGGCAGAGGAAAAGAAAGCAGTGACAGTATATTACTGCGACGAGGCAGCGCCGGGCATGGTTTTTGTGGCTGGCGGCATTTCCGGGACGGTCACGGCGGTAACGCATACCCAGACGGATGAGGCAGCGGCAGCAGGCGAGACGGGCAACGACAGGACAGTATTAACACTGTCAAAGGGCATTGCCGCAGATAATACGGCTATAGGGCTGGAAAAGGCGGCAGCAGTGGCAGGCATGACGGCAGACGACATTACAGCACTGAAAGGAGTGTTAAAACAGTATGAGTAGGATATTTGTTGATGATGTGACAAAGACAGACCGCCGGGCGCTTTTAAATGTAAACAAGCTGGCGACGATCAGTGACATTGTAGCGCCGACGAGCCAGTATTTATATGCAAGCGGGGCAAATGAGATCACAGTAATAGAGGGCTGCGTAATTGCCGTGGGCGGCGCTGGTATCTTTAAGACGGGAAACACGGTACTTAATGCCTCTAATCTGGATATAGGCGCGGCTTTTGCTGTAGGCAGTGACTATTATGTTTATATCTGCGACAGCAGGCAGGACGCACAGGACGAGCAGTATATTATTTCCCTTAACTCTACCTATCCGAGCGGGTGGAACGCCAGCAACAGCCGCAAGATCGGCGGCTTTCATTACGGGCGCTGCCGTAAGATCAATGACAATATGCAGCCTGTGAACAGCAGCGGCGCTATTTTTGGTACAGGCTGGGAAAGCGCAGTAAGCAACGGGATTGTGCCGCGCAGCGTATGGACGCTGGGACACCGCCCGAAATGTAGCCCGGAGGGTATGGTATATCTGGGCGGCGGCACATGGGTAGATATTTACCTTAATTCTGACGACGGCGCACAGGGCTTGAAGTCGGAATATAATTGCGCGCCAATGACAGGCACGGAGGGCATGAACTGGTACACATTCACAGAAAGGCTGATGAAAAGCGGAAAGCGTATGCCGGACTACAGCGAATTTTGCGCCTATGCTTTCGGCAGCCCGCAGGGGCTTGACGGGGCAAACACAAACGCATGGACGGCGACGACGAACACGGGCAGGGGGACTACGGGCAGCGTGGTAAATGCCGTTTCTGCCGTGGGCTGCGTTGATGCCGTGGGGCGTGTCTGGGAATGGCTTAATGATCTGATTACACGGGCAGAACACGCCACAAATGCAGAATACCACCCTACGGCGGCGTGGGGCTGGGATAAGAAAAGCCCTTTAAGGGATAATGCCACAAAGTACGACGTAGGCAACATTTACCAGTATTACGCGTATTCTCTGGCGGCGCTGATCGCGGGCGGTTACTGGCACATTGGCGTTCACGCGGGCGCGCGTGCCGTGGATTGCTACATTTACCCGTGGTACGTGGCCGCGAGTATCGGCGTGCGCGGGGCGTGTGATTCTATGTAGAGGCGGGCGAAAGCCCAGCCGCTACAGGGGGACGGATAAAAATGTCAATAAGAGATAAAGGCGACATACTACACCAGAAAATATATGATTTTCTGCTATACATATATCCCCTGCTAAGTAAGTACCCCAAATATGAAAAATTCAGCTTGCAGACGGCAACCAGAAACGCCGTGCTGGAAATGCTGCAAGACGTTATAAAGTGGCAGAAAACGGCGACGAAAAGCCACTTGTACGCGGCAGATGTGGCATTGCAGCAGAGTAAGGAGCTGCTGCGGCTGGCAAATGATCTGAAATACAGCGCAATGAATAAGCAGCATTACGGGGAGTGTGGAAGGAAACTTACAGAACTGGGCGTTATGCTGGGCGAGATCATAGAAGAGGTAAAGGCTGCAAAGTAGCTTTTTATATGGGGCAGCCGCTTATTACAGCCCTCTGGCGGCGCTGATCGCGGGCGGTAACTGGAACAATGGCGTTCACGCGGGCGCGCGTGCCGTGAATTGCAACAATTACCCGTGGAACGTGAACACGAATATCGGCGTGCGCGGGGCGTGTGATTTGGTGAAAGCATTACAGGCTTAGCGTATCTAAGGAACACTAGCAAGGGTTTGAATATTAAGAGTGCTTAATATTCCAGAATCAGAGGGGCTGTCCCGCCGTAAGGCAAAGAGAAAAAGCAGGGCTGCTGGTTAGTAGCTTAAGGCGAAAGGCAGGAGCTTTTTACATGAAACGAATAGGGCATATCACAGATAAAAACGGCAGGCGGCTTACGCTTGTAGAGGCTATGGCTGACTACGGGAGTGTGCAGATAGCATACAATAAAGCCCGGAAGTGCAAGCGATACCGCAGGGACGTTTTAATATTTACCAAAGACAAAGAGGAAAATTTAGAGCGGGTACGAAATGAAATTCTGGGGCTTTCCTATGAGCCGGGCGAGTACCGATATTTTAAGGTATATGAACCGAAAGAGCGGCAGATCATGGCGCTGCCGTTTTATGACAGGGTAGTACAGCACGCTATTAACAACGTGCTGGAACCGATTTTTGAAAAGCGTTTTATTTTCCATTCTTACGCCTGCCGGAAAAATAAGGGTATGCACGCCGCGTCTGACACGCTGAAAAGCTGGCTTTATGAGTGGCAGCGATTCCACCCAGACACGCCGCTGTATGCGATCAAAGCGGACATACACCACTATTTCCAGAGCATTAACCATGATGTGCTTAAGGCAGAGATACGGAAAGTAATAAAGGACGCAGGTGCGCTGGCACTGATCGACAAGATCATAGAGCATAACGGGCAGATGCCGGACGGTACGGGCATACCCGTAGGAAATCTTACAAGCCAACTATTCGCCAACATTTATCTGGATAAGCTGGATAAGTACATCAAGCACACACTGGGCGCGGAAAAATACGAAAGGTACATGGACGACTTTATTATATTAAGCCCGGACAAGGAAGAGCTGCGGCGCTGGCTGGCTGATATTGAAAGATTCTTAAGGGAAGAGCTTATTTTAGAGCTGAACCCAAAGACCGCCATTTTATGCGCAAAGAACGGCATAGATTTTGTGGGCTATAAGCACAGGACGACACACAGGAAAGTAAGACCAGACAGCATTAAACGTATCAAGCGGACAATCAAGAAGTATGAAAGGGGCGAGATCACAAGGGAAAATCTACAAAAGAGTATTGCAAGCTGGACGGGACACGCAGGACACGCCGACAGCCTGCATTTACGAAAGAAAATAATAAAAATGGCGGCTGATGCGCAGGAACGGGCGCAGGTAGCAAAGCCAGCAGGCGCAGGAGTGAGTACATGAGTAAAATTTTGCTACAAGTGCTGCATGAGCAGCAGGAAACTATTGAAAAGCAGAGCAGGCTTATTGCTGAATTAACCGCCACTCTGGAAAACTGGGAGAGCGTAGCAGGGTACGACGGCGCGGAACTGAAAGAGCGGGCATTAAATTTGCAGAAAGCAGAAAGGCAGGATTTATGGAAATGAAAATAATGGAATTTATCGACGCAGCGGCACACAATAAGGTGATCGAGCTGGTAATACTGGCGATTGTATTTGATACTGTTTTCGGGGTACTGCGGGCAGTGAAAGAAAAGAAGTTCAACAGCTGCGCAGGGATTGACGGCGCAATACGGAAAGTGGCAATGCTGATTTCCCTTGTATTCATGCTGGCGGTTGATATGCTTATCAAGATCAATCTGATCGGGTTTATCCCGGAGACGGCGCGGGGGTATCTGGGGCTTAAGACAGTAGGCGTAGCGGAGTTTTTCAGCCTGCTTTACATAGCCTATGAGATCACAAGCATTTTTAAAAATATGGCATTGTGCGGGCTGCCTGTAAAAAAGGTATGGGCGAGCGTGAGGGGCTTTCTTTCCAAGTATACGGACGAGCTGCCGGACACGGACGAACTGGACGGGGACAGCACCACGGGCAGCGTAGAGGGGCATAAGCAGCAGGAAAGATAAGAATAAGAGATCAGACAGGAAAAGCGGCAAAGGGCGCTTACGGGAAACCGTAGGCGCTTATTTCATTGCAGAAAGGAAGTAAAAGCATGAGGAACATTAACAGGCTGATAAGCGGGTACAATTTCAATCCGGGCAGCGTTTCCCGTATCAAGTACATTGTGATTCATTATGTGGGCGGTTTGAGCGGGGCGCAGGCGAACTGCAAATATTTTGCGGGCGGCAATAGAAATGCGTCCGCGCATTATTTTGTAGATCATAATGGGGAAATCTGGCAGTGCGTGGAAGATGCTAACATAGCGTGGCACTGCGGCGCAAAGAGTTATAAGCATGGGGAGTGCCGGAACGCAAACAGCATAGGCATTGAATTATGCGTAAGGAAGAGGAACACCGCCAGCCAGGGCGCGACAGATAAAGACTGGTATTTTGAGGACGCGACGGTAGAGGCGGCGGCAGAGCTGACAAGGTACTTAATGGATAAGTACAGAGTGCCTGCCGATCATGTCATAAGGCATTACGACGTTACCGGGAAAATTTGCCCTAACCCGTATGTATATAATACCACGGCGCATACATGGGACGAGTTTAAAAGGCTGATAAGCAGCGGGGCTGTATCTGCCGGAAACAGCGAAAAGAAACTTTACCGCGTGCGGAAAAGCTGGGAAGATGCAGCCGGGCAGCTGGGCGCTTTTGAAAGTCTGGAAAATGCAAAGAAAGCCTGCATTGCTGGCTATAATGTGTATGACTGGGACGGAAAGGCGGTATACAGCGTTTTTGCAGGCAATGAACAGCAGACGGCAGCGGGAGGCGCGGAAAGCATGATCTGGTCTTTTCTGACGGGCAAGGGCTTAAATGCCTATGCAGCTGCCGGGCTTATGGGAAACCTTTTTGCAGAGAGCGGGCTTAATTCATGCAATCTGCAAAATTCCTTTAATACGCGGCTGGGAATGACGGACGCAGAATATACGGCGGCTGTAGACAGCGGCAGTTATACAAATTTTGTGAGGGACAGCGCGGGCTATGGGCTTGCACAGTGGACGTATTACAGCCGTAAGCAGGCACTACTTGACTTTGTAAGATCGGTGGGCGCGTCTATCGGCAGCTTAGATATGCAGCTTTCTTTCTTGTGGCAGGAATTACAGGGCTACAAGGGCGTTATTTCCGCGCTTATGGCTGCAACGTCGGTACGGGCTGCCTCTGATGCAGTATTGACCGGGTACGAAAAACCCGCAGATCAGAGCGAGGCTGTAAAACAGCGCCGGGCAGCATACGGGCAGGAGTATTACGACAGGTACGCCGCAGGAACCGGGGCAGGCGGGAACACAGAGCAGGGAAAGACAGAGGCGGTACAGGTTCCCTTTAAAGTAAAAGTAGATATAACCGATCTTAGAATAAGGACGGGCGCAGGCACGGATTTTGAAAAGACGGGGAAGTATACAGGCGTGGGAGTATTTACCATTGTAGAGGTAAAAGCCGGAGAGGGCAGCGCCGCAGGCTGGGGGTTGCTGAAAGCGTATGAAGAGAATAGGGACGGCTGGGTATCGCTGGACTATTGTACAAGATTATAATGTATCTGCTGGGGTATGTCGTTCATGGGCGGCATACCCTTTATTTTTTTACCATAATTTTCTTGAAATCTGATTGACAATATACCAAAGTTGGTATATAATTAAAGCATAGAAAGGAGAAAAGAAAAATAAGTGTAAAGCACTGGAAAGGAGAAACGGCAGGAAATGGGTAAGAAGAAACAAAAGAAAAAGCCTATCAAGTGGCAAGATTTGACGGTCAATGCACTGATAGACTTAATCATAGGCATAATACTTATCATTATCGACAAGTACATAGGTTAGACCTATAGGCGGGCGAAAGCCCGCCGCCTATAAAAAATATATCATAAACCCAAAGCCGAGTAAAGAGCATGATTTTGAAATTAGGTATTTTTTTGGTAGCCGTAGGAACGGTGAAACTCTGCATAGCCCTTATAATGAGAGCTAAAGAGAAAAGAGGTAACGCATGATCGGAAATAATATAAGAAAAGCGAGAAAAGCGGCGGGCGTTTCACAAAAAGAACTTGCGGAACGCCTGCAAGTTCACCAAAAGGATATAAGCCGCTGGGAAAATGGGGCGCACGCGCCTACATTGGAAATGTTTATAAAAATATGCAGGGAGCTTAACGCCTCTGCTGATGAAATATTAGAATTAAAGTAAAAGGCGAAAGAGAGGGCTTATTTATGGCAAAGAAACAGATCATTTTATATGTTGTGGCTGCATTATTCGCAGTAAGTGGAGTTATAGCGCTACCGTCTGGAAATATTACGGGCGGTATCGGCTGCATAGTAATTGCTGCCGTATGCTTTCTGCTGGCACGCAAGCCAGCGAAAGAGGCAGCCGGGCAGCAGGAAGAGCCGAGGAAAACGGGAACGCCTGCCGCTGCATCTGGCAGCAGGATTGCGGAAACTATACGCACGAAATTAGTAGGCGTGACTTTTGATAACGAGGACGGGGAGAACCGCCAGGACATATTAAGAACTATGACAGGTGACGAGGATATAACGGTAGAAAAATATACATACAATGGAGAGCCTGCCGCGTGCATCAAGTGGGGCAATAAGGTACTGGGGAATCTATCAGCAGAGCTGGCAAAGGACTTAGCGCGGAAATACCCGCAAGCCCGATACACCGCAGAAATACTGGAAATTTCCGGGGGGGGGGGTACAAACGTTTGGCTGTAATATAGAGCTTGACGTTCTCATAGAAGAGAAGAAAAGCCGCGCAGCGCAGCCAGCAGGCGAGACAATCGTATATATAGACCGTAGCAGCAAAAAGTACCATAGTAAGCCTACATGTTCTGGAATGAAAAACCCAAAGAGCATACCACTAAGCCAAGCAAAAAAGAAGTATACAGCTTGTAAGAAATGCTGTAAATGAGGCAAAAATAGCGAGCCGCAGACTTGTAAAAGAGTTTGCGGCTTTTCGTCGTATATGGGACAAAAGAGAGGTAAGGGAAATGGGTAAGCATCTGACAAAGGCAGATCGGATAAAATTAGAGGCATTACTAAAGGCGGGGCATGGTAAAAAAGAGATCGCAGACATGCTGCATGTACACCGCAGCACAATATACCGGGAAATAAAGCGGGGAGTTTATACCGCGCTTAACTCTGATCTTACACAGGAAGAACGATACAGCCCGGATATTGCAGACGATAAGTACAGGGAGAATCTGAAAAGCAAGGGCGGCGTGCTTAAGATCGGCAATGATATTAAGTTAGCAAATTATATAGAGGATAAAATAGTAAATGAGGGATATAGTCCGGCTGCCGTTCTGGGGGAGCTTAAGGCGCAGGGGAAAGAGGGGGAATTTTCCGTCACGATCTGCGTAACGACGCTTTACAGCTATATTGATAAAGGTATCTTTCTACAGCTTACAAATAAGGATTTACCAGTAAAGGCAAATAAGAAGAGGGACTATAAGAAAGTGAAGAGGCAGCAGGCAAGGGCGGCGGCGGGTACAAGTATAGAAAAGCGCCCGGAAGAGGTAGACAAGCGGGAAGAGTTCGGGCATTGGGAAATGGATAGCGTGATAGGGCAGCGGGGGAAATCTAAAAATACCCTGCTGGTACTGACGGAAAGAAAGACGCGGGACGAGATCATATTTAAGTTGCCGGACAAGACAGCAGAGGCGGTAGTAGATGCTTTAGACGCATTGGAAAGAAAATGGGGCGCTATGTTTAAGCAAGTCTTTAAAAGCATAACCGTAGACAATGGCAGCGAGTTTGCATATTGTGAAGAGCTGGAACGTTCTATACTGGGAGAGGGAAAACGGACACAGCTATATTACTGCCACCCGTATAGCAGCTGGGAGCGTGGCACAAATGAGGTTACTAATAAAATGGTACGGCGAAAGGTTCCAAAGGGGACAAATTTTGACAGCATGACAGACGCAGAGGTAGAGGAAATGGAAAACTGGATAAACAACTATCCCCGCCGCATACATGGCTATCGTTCTGCCGGGGAACTCTTCGAGGAAGAGCTTAAGAAAATCGGGTGAAAAAAATTTAAAAAAGTGTCGCATTTAATATTGACATTTTCAGCAGCGGCCGGGCATAAAAAATTCGGTTGCAATTTATGGCGACATATGCTACAATGGCTTAGGTTAAAGCGTTAGAGCGCTTTTCATGGATGGATTCCCGAGTGGCCAAAGGGGACAGACTGTAAATCTGCTGCAAATTGC
>BLLU01000060.1 GCA_011959105.1 Lachnospiraceae bacterium
GGTGCGCAGAGGGAACGGCACATCATATCATTTCAAGTCTCTGCGAAGAATTGGCAATTTCACTTACAGAATGTGAGAAATCCTAGGGCAAAATCGCCATGGATGGCGATTTTAGGAGCCAAACGGCATGGATGCCGTCTTGGCTCCGCCCCGACCTCCTTGAAACACCTATACACATTCTGTTAGTGAAATCCAATTTTGAGAAGAGACTTGAAATGATATGATGTGCCGTTCCCTCTGCGCACCCTCCGCCCCCTGAACCTTAGCCGCTGCCGCCCTGCCAGTACCGGAGTACCCCTCGACTGTGCCACCCCCTACCTTCTTACGCCAACCCACACTTCCTATACGCATATCGAAAAACCAACCCAGCCACCACCATATTGCCCAATATCACCCCCACATTCTCAACCCCAATCTGAAATTCCCCTACTCGTCCAATCAATATCCCAATCTGCTCCGAGTAAGCAAACCTCGCGATTTTCTTAATACTGTCATTGAACCCGGCAAGCATCGGCAAAAATGCAAAGACCAGCATCACCGGCACCATCAAAGAAGTCGCCATCATCTGATTCCTGCTCAACGTCCCAATTGCTGCCCCAATCAGCATAGAAGCCAAAATCCCCACTCCCATGACCATCAAAAACACGGCAAATTCACGCCCTTTATACTTTCCCGTCATTCCCATAATAAACGCTCCCGCCATACAGGCAAGCCAGATATAACTCCCTATCCCCAGCAGATACTCTGCCGGTTTTACCCCTGACATCATAAGCACCCTAAGGGTATTCTTTTCTTTCTCCTCGGAAATCACCGCCGCAATACTGACAAGCGGCGCCATCCCCACAAACATGGAAGAAAACATATTTACAAAATAGTTTCGCGGCAGTCCCTCCACATGAATCAGCTCTTCCATAATCAGCGCAAGCACGGGGAACATGACAAACTGAATCAAGATTTCCTTATTTTTAAATGTATCCTTTATCTGCTTTTGAAAAATTGCTGCAACATTTCTCATCTTTAATCCAAATCTCCCTTCTACTATTCAAAACTTCTTCCAGTCAGTTCCATAAACACAGTTTCCAAACTGGGCTCTGTGGAATGAATGGTTTCCACCGCTTCTTCCTCTAGGTATTTTTTCATTTTATCCGCCGCCGTCTTATTATTAGGGAGTTCAATCTGCTTCCCATCATACAAGCGTATCTGCAGTTTATTTTGATGATTATATCTCCTACATACCTCCTCCGGCTCACCATACTCCACGATTTTCCCTTCATTGAGGAGTACCACATGATTGCACAGCTTATGTGCCTCCTCCATATTGTGGGTGGTTAAAAATATAGTAGCCCCCTTTTCCTGCTCCTTTTGTATTAGTTGATGAATTTCTGCCGCAGTGGCAGGGTCCAGCCCGCTGGTAGGTTCATCCAGAAAAAGTACATCCGGCTCCGCTATGACTGCCCTTGCCAATGACAATCTGCTGCGCATCCCCTTGGAGAGCTTCATGGCAGGACATTTTTTATCTTTGTAAAGTCCCACTTTTTTCAGCGCTTCGTCCATCTTTACCCTGGACACGCCATAGATTGCTGCAAACAATTTCAGATTATCGCTTACAGACAGTCTTTCGTAAAGCCCGAAATTATCCATCATCATTCCAAGCCTTCGGTGTATATTCTGGGCATGCTTGGTATCACTCCCCAAAAGAACTGCCTCTCCGCCTGTCTGACAAAGCTGCCCCGTCAAGATCTTAATCAGCGTCGTCTTTCCTGCGCCGGACGGTCCCAGCAGACCGAAAATCTCACCGCGCGCCACCTTTAAATCGATTCCCTTAAGAACTTCCTTTTCTCCGAACCGCTGCACAATATGGTTCATTTCAATTGCGTATTCCATCATTCTCTTCCTTCCCCCTGTTCTCTTCCTGCATCTGATTCAGCCTTTTCATTTTTCCTAAAGCTTCCTCCATCCGTTTGTTTTCGCTATACTCCTTAAAGGTCATCGCTGCTAAGCTCATTGCAAAACAGACTAGGAAGTTGCTCAGAAACATTACCCAGGGAAGCCATTCATCTTTCGGAAACCACTGAAACACCATGATATAAATCATCATAACCACCAAAATCGCGCCTATCATACAAATGGTTCTCCACACCGTCCTCATGTTCTTGATAATGATATCCGTAAAAAACAAGAATCTGCAAAATGTAATCCACACAGCCAGCGTCAAAAACTGCAGCATTGTCACAACCCGCAGCCCTTCCTTTCCCAAGGCAAATATAGTTGAAAATTCTTTGGCGCTCTCCCCAAACAGAATACAAAAAATATTTAGCATAATGATTGAAAACCCAAAAATCTTCATAACCTGCTCGATATAGTCAATAACCGTTTTTCTCTCCTCCATTTACTTTACCCCCAGTCTCTTTTTAAAGTCTTCTGCATATTGTCTGGAAACGATAATCTGCTCTCCGTTTTCCAATGTCACCCGTATCTTTCTGTTGATGTCCGCCTTTAGGGATTTGATATACTTAAGCTGCACAAGGCAGGATTTACTTGCCCTGAAAAAACCGCATTCATAAAGCTGTTCCTCCAGTTCATACAACTTTAAGCTGGATTCATAAATGCTATCCCCCGTATAGACAAAAGTTTTCCGGTCCACCGACTCCAAGTAAATCACCTTAGAAACGTCCACCAAATAGGTCTCTTCCCCTTTTGATGCAGTCAGCTGCCGATCCAGCATCCTTAAAGTGACCAGCATCTTTTCAATTTCCGGTGTCAAATGGCTACAGGAAATCGTGATTTCTATATCCTTTACATCTTCATTCACATTGATTGCTATTTTCAAGTTCTTCCTCCCTGTGAGAGCGTTCTTCGGGACGCCGTTCCTTTTTCTTTCAACAACATAGCATACCCTGCAAGAGGCAGCAAGATACGAAAGCGCATGTTGCCCATACGCAGGACCAAACTGCCCTAAATGTGCTTAAAAATTCGCAAAGACCTTCACCTGCTCCATAGCCGATGAAAGTCTTTGTATGGTATCTATCATTTATTTTCTGCGCTTTTCTGAAACGGCACCGCCTTGATATATTGATAAAGCCCCAATGCCGTATCCCGAAAGAGGATTCCCTCTTTTTCCGCTTTCTGCGTATCCATCAGAAGATTGCGTTCTTCCCCGCCTTCCCGATGCCCCCGGCTGGTCACAAGGGCTTCTTTCCCAAAAAGGGAAAAGACCTTCCTCACCGTATCATACACGGTGCCTGTGCCTGTGCTTCCAAAATTGTAAATTCCCGGCGGCAGACTCCACGCCTTCTCCATATTAGCAACCACTTCCCTGCAGTCCGTTATTCCCCTGCTGGTATTTTTGAGTACCTGATGAGGCAGGCAGTTTTCAAGGGCAGTCTTTAAATTTTCCCCAAACATGCCCTTACCCCTTTCCCTTTCCGCCTTGTCGGGCATGTCATACAAAAGAGTCAGCCGCAGGATGACGCTGTCAGGGTTCTCATGCAGGCAGCTCTGCTCCGCCATTAACTTATGCTGTCCGTAAACCGGCAGGGGCTTTAGCCGTTCCTCTTCTTTATGAGGGAGATAAAAAACTGCCTCGTTCTCCTTCGTCAGAGACTCGATGTAAACCTGATCCGAACTGCAGAAGACCATTCTTGCGCTCTGCTGTCGGCAAGCCTTTGCAAGGTTCTGTGTGCCATGCACATTAATCTCCAACGATTTTGATGCATCCATCGCACATGCTGCAACATCAGAAATCGCACCGCAATGAATGACGACCTCCGGTCTAAAATCAGCAAAGGCCGCCTTCACCTTATCCTCATCCGTAAAATCCATATTTTCACGGGTTGCCGCAAAGACCTCATATTTACCCTGATAGGTCTTTACCAGCCTTTCCCCCAGATAGCCATTTGCACCTGTAATTAAAATTCTCACCTTTTCCTCCACATCAAAATGTTTTACGCTGAGACAGCGCTTACATTTCAACAGTCCAAGACCCTTTACACGCTTCCAAGCTTTATCTTCCTTCAAGGACACACTTTCCTACAAAATAAATAAAACCCCCAGCGTCCCGGGACCGCAGTGACTGGAGATAACGCCTCCTGCTATGGTTTCCAAAATCTCGTCAAAGCAGCCAAGCGATTTGAGATATGCTTTCACCTCATCCACCAATTCCTTGTCACAGCCGGAATGTGTGATGAAGACTCTGTCTTTTTTGGCGTTCTTCAAATCCTCTTCCATATCTTTCACATAAGACAGGATAACTTTATTCATGCCTCCGCGGTATTTCTTTCCCGGCTTCATTTTCCCTTCTTCCACCACGATTCTGGGATGCAGCTTTAACGCGCCTCCTGCCATGGCTGCCAGACCGCTGCATCTTCCGCCCCTGTGAAGATAGGTCAACGTGTCCACCACAAAACTTGCTCTCACTCGGGGACATATGCGCTCTATCTGCCGGGCAATGGTCTCCCCGTCCATTCCCTTCTGTGCCATGATTGCCGCCTCTATGACCTGCAGGCCAATGCCGGTGGAGAGATTTGCTGAGTTTATGACTTTAACACATTCCTCTGCCTGCAGTTCCTCCGCCGCCAGCCGCATCACATTGCCGGATGTTGACATATCATCCGATATGGAAAAGCAGATCAATTCCCTTCCCTCCTCTACATAAGGCTTCATAAGCTCCACAGCATCCTCAAGTGAAGGGGCAGAAGTCTTCGGGGTAGTTTTTTGCCGGTCAGACCAGTTGTAGATTTCCTGCGGGGTGATGTTGACACCATCTAAATACTCCTCTTCTCCAAGCAGGATGTGAAGGGGTAAAATGGATATGTCGTAACGCTCCAATAATTCTTTTGACAGGTCGCAGGTGCTGTCCGCTATAATCTTTACCATGATTTTCCTCCGGTTACTATCTGTATGTAAATACTGACTTAATCCATGAAAGAATCTCCTTCACATGAATTTTGCATATAATTTGTCAATTAAATCCTTATCCGCCGGAAGCCAGTCCACGCTGTACAATGTTTCCCTGGTAAGCCATTTTGCCGCCTCATGCTCCTTCAGCACTAAATCACCAGATTTGATCGTGCACATGAAGCAGTGCATGGTCAGATGGAAATCTGGATAATCATATTCCACAATGTCCACCAGCTCTCCAATCTCTATTTCCGTATCAAGCTCCTCCTTAATTTCCCGAACGAGGGCTTGCTCTGGAGTTTCACCTTCTTCTATCTTGCCGCCTGGAAACTCCCATCCGTCCTTGAAGGGTCCATAGCCTCTTTGGGTGGCGAAAATTTGGTTTTGGACCTTGATGATAGCGGCAGCTACGTTGATTGTTTTTCTTTTTGGTGAGTAAGACACAATTTTACCTCCCTGCATACTCTAAAGTAACAACTATATGCTGTCAAGCCTAAAGAGTTCTATAATAAGCTTCCATTCTTTGTGCTCTGCCCCTATTGTCGGTTTCATCAAGAGCCAACAGCCATTCATCCACATTAGAACTTGTAACCGCATTCCTTCTTAAAATTCTGGCAATATCACTAGCAGAAACAATCAAGATGGGATGACCATCTTCAATTACCTCCTTATATGCCTGCTTATTTACATAGCTTGTTGTAATCATAACTCCAAACTGTCTATATCGAATTCTAGAAATAAGTCTGGACATATGCTTTACTCCAACTCCGATGTTTTCAGAAAAACATTTTGCCTCCATTGCACAGTCAATTCGCAAAGGATAATTTGACTTCGTTTCCCTCCCGATTATATAATGCCCCAAAGCATCTCTCCCACCGTCTCTCCATGGTCTTGTAAGCGAAAAGTCCTGAAATTTTTCATCCATTTTTTCTAAAATATCTTTCGCGCAATTTTCAAATCCATATGGATTATTTCCGTAATGCTCTCTTATTTTAGATAAACATATGTTTCCTTCCGCATCACTTTGTAATTGATCATATCTTGTTGGAACCTTAGGAATTTTTTTCGCAATTAGCGGAGTAATTCCATTGCGTCCCTGTTTTAAAAAAGATTTCCAGCTATATGGTGCTAATTCAAAACTTTTTTCGTGTTCATAAACCAATGCATGAATCCACTCCTTGCTAATCGCACACGGTGTCTGCAAAATTGTAAAATATGCTTCATAATTTTGAAAACGTTTTTCATCCAATGTACGCCAAAAAGCCACTAAATCTCTATCTGGAGAAATATGGGGATTGCCCGGTGCTGCCAAACCTAAGAATTGAACATCCCATCCTCTCCCTGTTTTTTTAAAAACAAAAAAGGGTGGAATATTCCTGATCGATCCATCTTTGCTGTTTAAACACCCAAAAACAAATTCTAATAATTGATTTCCCTTTCGCGGAGTATCTAGAATTGCTCTGCCTGGATTTCGATTATCTCCGTAATATCGAAATATACCCGTTTCTTCATCTAAATAATCTGGCCAAGCCAATTCCTGCATAGAAGTGTACAAAACAACATACGCCGGAAGACCGCTTCCGTCTTTTCTCATTACCTTTCTAAAACCGCCTGAATTACTGCATCCAGGCATCAATTTTGATAAAACCTCTGCTCCTTTTCCGCCGACTGTCCCTCCCTTATACACAGCATCTACCATCAGATCACTTACATCAAGTTTTTCAAATTCTATTTCCATTTAAATCCCCCTATTTATCCCAATGTAATACAGTTCCCATGACTTTTCTCGGCTGCGCTTTAATCTGCACATCAAATTTCAACGATGTTTTGGTTATTTTGGAATCAGCATTATGCAATCTCATCGATATAATCCACTGGTCGAAATATACTTCTATCGTCGTTTTGCTTTTGGGCTTTACTCTGACTTCCACTATTTCTTCCGGCATATTTATGCTTTTAACAGCCTGCTCATTTTTATTTCCATTATATGGATTCATCAAAGAGCCATGCATATTATATGGGTATACTTTGGTTGCTCTGGAATTATCATCCTTTATAAATTTGTAAAAATCCTGAGTTCCGAACATATACTCAAAGAACAATTGTGTAAATCTTTTTGCCTTTAACTGCTGTTCATGCGCTGCCTTTTCGTCAGCAATTCCTAAGCGCTTAATCTCTTTTACAAAAAGTTTCACAATTGGATAATAAATACTATCCATTTTTTCTTCTACATCTGACCACTTTTTATATTTCCCTTTATACTCATCAATCTTATTTTGAATTTTCTCCATTTCATCCATAAATTCTTGGCTGCAGACAAATTCACCTTTCGTCCACTCTTTCGCAAAATCGGGTTCTTCTGTTATCCTTGGATGTTTTACTGCTTCATGATTGTTTTTACAGCTTATTCCTATTTCTTTAATCTTTTCCTTATGCTCTTTATCATAATATACAATAAAATCTATATCCCTAACGTCACCTTTGATCCCTGCGCTGTCCGGCATTGCCTTAAGCACACCATGCAATCCCTTGGGATTTTGTAAAATTGGTTCTACCATACACAAGTACCGCGCCGCCACATGCGCCGCACAGCTGAACATATTGCAATGTCTTTCAACAATAAGTTCTACTTCATTTTCGTCCTCCTCATCTTCATCCAGCAGCTCAAAGGACTGATATGCTCTTTCAATGTTTTGATAATTCTTATCCCGTTCAATCTCTAACTGTTCTTGTTTCCACCCAGTATGAAGAAGTTCATTATACAGTTCTATTAAAGAAGCATATTCAAACGCTTTTCCATTTTTTACCTTATCATTTATTCTTCGGTCCGCTTCAATTTCCTTTTCTGGATTTTCAATATTTAAGAGTGGGGTTAAATCTTTCGTTGTCAAAATTTTCTTTACTTCTACTGCAATTGCCTCTGCCAATTTAACCGGAACAGCATTCCCAATTTGTTTATATTTGCTGTCTAAATCACCGCAAAATACCATATCTCTAGGAAATGTTTGAATTGCTGCCGCTTCCCGGTAACTTAGTCTTCTGTTTGCTCCTACAAATTCAAATCTATCCACATCCACATACCGCATTCCTCCTGAATCTGGGCTTAATGGCACTTGCTTAGCCATTGCCGGAATGGTATTTTTG
>BLLU01000061.1 GCA_011959105.1 Lachnospiraceae bacterium
CACAGCGAAATAACTGGCAAAAATCACGCTGATAATGTCATAGACAATCAGGCATGTTCTCCTGTAAAATAACTTTACATTAAAAGGATTCCTATCTTTTTTCATTTGCTTCTTCCCTTTTATTTCCTATGCGCGTTCCCGCGCCTCAAACAGCAGCGGAGCAATTACCAGCATCAGCACAAAGCTGGCCGGATGGCAAAGATGGAAAATCCATTCCACCAGCCCTGCCATCGCAAACGCGGCAACGGCAGCTGCAGGCAATGCCGCACAGGGCACCTGGCTCTTCCTTTTTTTATAGAAAATACATCCTTGGACAAACGCCGCCGTTCCCACAAGGAGAAACAGTACCCCTACGATAATTCCATGGTCATAAGCTACCTGCAAATAAATGTTATGGGCATGAACTGCCAAAGAGCCGTCCGGCAGCATTGCCCCCATTTCATCATGCCCCGTCAGGTTCAGCTGGTCGATATAAGCCCGGAATATATCCATCCTCCCATTTGCATATTCCTCGGTTTTCTCATATACGCTCATATCTTCGATTATTTCTTCTTCCTCTTTCGGCTTCTCTTTTTCGTATTGCGAATGCAAGGCTTCCTCTTCCCGCTGCGCCGCTGCCGCATCGTCTGCTGCCCGCTCTTCTTCTGTCTTAAAACCGATAATATCCAGTTTGTTATGTCCGTTCCCTTCATCTTCCGTGGAATTGCCGCCCCGTCTGGCCGTGAGATTACCATTTTCTTCCTCCAGCATTTCTTCAACGCTGCCTTCCCAGACTACCGCGCCCTCATCGCTAAAGCGTTTCGCCCTGTATTTTTGGTATTCTTCACTTCTTTCATAAGAAAAGGTTCCCCGTTCATCAATTCCAAATATCTTATTATTAAATACTTCCACAAATCTTGCTACCGTAATGAAATACATGGAATCCCACTCATTGCCCCTGGTAATCTCATCGGGAAAATCCTCCACCTCATACCGGAAAATATTGTTTACCATAGCGGGAAATATTCTTTGGGCCGTAAATACTACCGGGAAGCACCAAACCACGCTGCATATCATAATCAGGATCAGCACGGCCGCCTTTTTTATCCTTTTCATTCCTGCTCCCAGGATAAAGAATGTCAGCGTTACCAACGCCATAACCGCC
>BLLU01000062.1 GCA_011959105.1 Lachnospiraceae bacterium
TTAAAGTGATTTCACACGATCCGCTTGTGCCATCCCCAACAAGTATGATTCTTGCCGTACCTTTCTCCAAATCAATGGATGTATTCTGTGTACCATCACCTTCTAAAAGAGTGGTAATTTCGTTCTCCTCGGAGACAAGCAGCACTTTGAATTTTCCGCTGGACAGATTTGTCGAAAGGTCAAGGGAAATAGAAGCATCTTCTTGGGCATCGAGCATCCAGATGGTATCTTTTCCATTGAACCCTTGAAATTCTCTTTTCAGAGAAGTGTCCGTACTTCCGGTGTCCACACATTTTTGATAGGTATAGCTGTCCTCGTTAGAAAGGATGGAATTGCGGTCATTATATGAGGAATTTCCACAGGCAGATAATACCAATGTAAAAACCAAAGTCAAACAGAATAGTTTAATGATGTTTTTTGTGTATCTCAATGTAATCTCTCCTTATTTTATATTAGAACTTCTGTATAGCGGATAAATACACCATACACCTCCATTTTATCAATGGGTCAACCCTATCTTGTTTAATGAAGTCCTCTTTGTATTGGTACGTTGAGATAACTTCATTTTACGAAGCGGTTATTTGTGGGGCAGTTTATTGTAAATCTCATTCCATGCTCATACGGCATAAAGGAGTAAGGGATTTTGTAAGTATCCAAAAGTTTATGGGTGATATATAATCCAAGGCCATTTCCACCAGTTTCCCTGCTGCGAGAATAATCAGGCCGGTAAAACGCTTCAAACAAATGATTTAGGTCTTTCTCTGAAATCGGGACGCATTCATTTTCTACTATGATCGTGCCTTCTGAACAGATAACAGAGACTTTTCCACCACTGTTTGTATAATTCACGGCATTAGAGATAACATTGGAGATTGCCCGCTTTACAGCTTTGACCGGAATATGAACCACCCCGGCTTTTTCTGTTTCAATATAAAATACAATTCCCTTTGAATCTGCAATCAAGCGGTAGGAATTACAGACCTCATGGAGCAACTCAGAAAGCTGGACTTTCTTGATAGGTTCTTCTGGCTGTCCAGTCAATTTAGAGGCGTCAAGCACCTCTTGGATCATAGAAGAAAGCTGCAGCATTTTTTCTTTGCATACAGGGAGATAAGTATCTGTATCTTCAAATTTCCCCACACCTAAGATCATGCTGTCCAGCATAGTGCAAACTGCCGATACAGGCGTTTTCAACTCATGCGAAGCAGCTCGCATGAAGTCTATTTTTGATTGCTCCACTTCGCTAACATGGGCGATTTCTGCGTGCAGATGATCTATTGATGTCAAAAGTTCCTTATAAAGTGCGTTGATATTTTGAGATAACTGTCCGATCTCATCCTTTGTGCGAATTTCACAGACAGCATTTCTCTTTAATAACCTCATTTGCTCTGTAGTTTCTGATATTTTCTTGATTGGTGTAGAAAGCCGTCTGGAATACAAAAACGCCACAATAGCAGAAATAATAAAGCAAATCAACAAGTTAATAGGAAGGATCTCAAGAACAATGCCTTTTGTTTCATTTACCGGCTGCAATGTAACAAGAATAAGCAACGTACAATCTTCGTTATCTGCATTTTGAAACGAAAATTCCCGCTTTACAAATTGTGCTGTTAAGTAGGGAGCCAGGCCATCAATCCCTTGTTCAGCGCCCGTAACATTAGACTGAGCATCATTCGCTTGATCTCCGGGAGAGGCTTGAAAAGAATAATCTTTCCCGTTTCCATTCAGGGCATCTTCAATATAAAAAGAACCATAGACATACTGTTTATCTCCGCAGGTCAAGTTCACAAATGCCTTATTCTTAGCATACCGCTCCAAAACCTTATCTTCCGATAATTCTGAGGATTGTTGAAGCTGCTGTATTATTTCCTCCCCTATGCTTTCCGCAAGACTTTCTTTTTGGTTTGTATAAAAAGCAGGTATCAGAAAATACATCAACCCATGCCCAATTAACGTAATGATAATCATTAACATAAGGGTATAACAAAAAGTTTTTGGAAATAGTTTCATCGCACAGCCTCAAATTTATAGCCGATTCCCTTTACTGTTACAATACAGTCCAATCCTAACTTTTTACGAAGTCTGCCGATATATGTGTCAATCGTCCTATCATTCAATGGAACATCTATCCCCCAAATAGAATCGAGAATTTGATCTCTGGTCAACACAACTCCTGTATGATCCACCAGAATTTTCAGCAACTGCACTTCTTTGGGTGAAATATCAATCAGCTTTCCTGCCTTTTCTGCTGAAAAGCCGGAGAAGTCCACTATAATATCTTTATAACTCCAAATATTTGCTGGTTCCGTTTTTCCAATACGCCGAAGAAGCGCCGTAATCCTTTTTCCCAGTAAAACGATGGAAAACGGTTTCGTTACATAATCATCTGCCAGATTGTCAAAACTCATAATCTGTGTATCCATGTTGTCCATCGCTGTGAGCATAAGAATTGGTATGCTGCTTGCCTGACGAATCTTTTTCAAAACATTCAGACCGTTTATTTGGGGAAGCATGATGTCCAAAACAACCAGGTCTATCTCTTTGCTATTGAACAACTCTAAAGCCTGTTCTCCATCGTATGCTGAAAACACGATGTGGCCCATATCCTGCAAATACTCACAAACAGATTCGTTTGTCAGGACATCATCTTCTACTATCAATAAGTTTGCCATTTCATCACCCTTTTTTATTTAGATATTAGCATTCCAATGTGTCATGTATATGAATTTTCCATATAAGCTGTAATAAAACATATCTTCGTGGATTCTTCATCCTCTATAACAAAGTCATTTTTGACATTGCTTGCCCCTCCAAGGGTGGTGCGACGTACAAAGGGGGGGGGGTAGGTGGAAAAAGGGGCCTTTTTGAAAAGCCTCTTTGTTCATATTATACCTGAACTACACTGCAAGAACAAGTGTGCGAATTTGAATTTTGTAAAATGGCCGAGGGATTTCCATAGAGAAAACCTCTCGGCCAGAAAATAGTATAATTTAATTCTCAACAGTAAAGATTTCCTCGATTGAAACATTGTATACTTTTGCTATATTCCACGCTAATACCAGTGATGGATTATATCTGCCTTTTTCTAAATTCCCTATGGTTTCTCTGCGAACGCCTACTAACTTTGCCAAATCTTCCTGTTTCATGTCATACTTGGCTCTATACTCCTTAATTCTATTCTTTATCATTCTCCAGCCCCCATTTTTCTTTGAAGCCATAGTAAGCAGTAGATAAAGCATAGATTACGACGGATACCACCCAGCCAGAAGCAAGACCTGTTATCAGTGCTTCCTTTTCTTCTTTTATCCCGGCAAAGAAACATACAAAAGCAACAAGTGCCACGGTAATCATTCCGCAGTAAAATGCGCGTGAAGCTGACTTATTCATGTATTCCTCCAACATTTCATCTGTTTTGATGAAGAAATATTCAAAATCAACTACAAAGGCAAAGAAGGCAAGAAAAAACTTCGCTTCTGTAAAAATACCAATAAACCCTAATAGAGAGAGCAAACCCATAAGCCCATATAAATAGCGTTTTGATTTCATAAACCTATCCTCCTGTTATGTGGTATATTTCGCTCTTTATGATATAAATATACCATGTTAGTTTTTGATTGTCAAATCATTTCAGAAATCTTCTTTACCATAAAATGCTGTAAACTTCACGCTGCTTTTCATATTGACTATGTTATGGTTGCTTTTGTGGTAATCCGTTTTGACCATAGAGTCATGATCCACGATGGCGAATAGGCCATGGCAATTCCAACTTATGTACCCAGCCGACTACGCGGCTGGGTTTTCTTTTTTGAGGGAGTTAATATGCCGGGGTGCCGTACCCGTAAATCTCATAGTACCCAATGGGGTAGCTGTTCTGGCGCACGGAATCGCCGGAGTTGCCTTCTACGGTGTAGATACGTCCATTCTCGACTTTCTCCACAATGCCCACATGGTCAGAAGAACCATCTTGGCCGCCATTATCCCAATCAAAGAAAATAATGTCACCAGGGCGCGGCTCATAGCTATTGTCTTGCCACAGCCCGCGCTCCTGGAACCAGGGAACACCCTGGGACGCGCAGGCTGCAAATTTCGGGATCACGCCGGCTTCAATATAACCGCACTCATTGGCACACCAGCTTACAAAGCAGGCGCACCATTCCACACGGCTGCCAAAACCATACCAACTCCAGTATGGTTCGCCGCCGACGTTGCCCACCTGGGAGAGCGCCACCGTGACGATTTCGCCATCCCCTCCGGTAATGCCGTAAAGCACCTGGGACCAAAGGGAATTGTTCTCATCGGCCAAAAGTTCCGCCATCTGTTCCCGTTGGTCCTCGTTAAAGCCGAACTGGTCGGCCATTTCCTCCGCAGTCTTGTGGCTGACAGTGATATACAGATAGGTTTGCGTAACCGTGGTTTCCGTTTCCACGATATTCCCGTTGCCATCATCGGACGTTTCAATTACCGTTTCCGTCTGCGTCGATGTGCTGGACGAGATCTCATTCATCTGCCAGAAGATGTCCTTCAACAGTTCCAGCTTCTCATCGTCCATGGTGGCCACTTCCTGGGCGTTGTCCGGGTCGGTGGTGGTTTTGACAGCGTAAACCGCCAGAACCTCTTTCCACACGGCGCGGGAACCGGACATCTCCAGCACATCATAGCTGTGAGATGCTTTGATTTCGTCCAGGTTCTCCTGGTAATCCGTATTGATCTCCTGCACGGCAGTCTGCATGGTCTGTCCGGTGCCGGAATCTTCGCCGGAAAAGAAAATCCCAAAGCAGGAACCGATAAGCATACCGATGAGGCAAATTACCACTATTATCAGCACGACAATCCAACCGCCCGCAGCGATAGCCGCAATCAATGCCTTGGTCGCAGCAATAATGGCTTTTACAGCCGCAACCGTAGCTTTGACCGCCGCTTTTGCCGCAGCTACCGCAGTCCGCGCCGCTACGCGGGCGGCCTGTGCCGCAGCTCTGGCAGCCCGCGCCGTGGCCTGGGCGGTCCGTTGGGCGGCTTTGGCCGCCTGCTGGCTGGTCTTGATACTGGCCTTGGCAGTCTTTTCCGCCGTTTTGATAGATTTTCTGGTAGTTTTCACGCTTCCCTTGACCGTAGAAGAAGCCTGCTTGATGGTTTTGCGGCTCCTGTCCACTGTCTTAATGTTTTTCTTGCCGCGGTCCAGGGTCTTGATAGCCCCGCGCTCCTGACGGACCGCCTTGGCCGGTTCGGAAACCGTATCGGCTGTCTGACGGCTACTCCAGCGTGCGGTGGGCTGCCCAGCCTGCCGGGCCGCCTGTTTTTCCGCTTGTTTTTTCGGCTGTTCGGCTGCGGCTTTCCGCTTTGGGATTTTCTCCTTGACTTTGGAGATGTTCTCCTTTGTGGTCTTTATCCCTTTGCGGCCCTGCTTGTCAAATTGGTGGACCGCTTCATGTGTGACGTTATCCACCCCAGCGGAAAAGCGGTCGGACGCATATTCACCGGGGGAACAAAACACTATGCTGCTTTTTCTCCGTTTGTATGCCCTACCCTGAAAAAGCCTCCTTATGTCTGCAATGGCTGTTCCAACCACGCCTGCAGACATGACAAGTATTACTATCGGGCTAAGGATGCACACTCTTCTTACGAGCACACCAAGCATGAGTGCCGTCAGGGCATAAATCTTACCTCCGAAGAAAGAGCTTCCCTGGACGACCTTGTGTCTCCACTTATCCTTAGCCGACAGACAATGGATCATATTTTCGCAGAACACCGTGAGACGATCCCCTGCTCAAAGTGCACTCTCTACCGCTACATTGATTCCGATATACTTTCCGTAAGAAACATCGATCTGCCCAGAAAGGTAAAATACAAGCCCCGCAGGCAGTCACATGATTCTAAACGGTTATCCAGGGAATATCTCCTTGGCAGAACCTACACTGATTTTCTGGAGTATCTTGAAAATCATCCCGATTCTAATGTAGTGGAGCTCGATACGGTTGTCGGTCCTGAACCTGGCAAAGTTCTTCTTACCATGCTTTTTAGGAACTGTACCTTTATGCTTGCCTTCCTCATGGATGACACCAAGAGCAGTTCCGTTGTGCAGATGTTTCGCTTTCTGCAAAGGGAACTTGGTTCCGATACCTTTGCGCGCCTCTTTCCGGTCATTCTCACAGACAGGGGACCCGAATTTTCAACCCCTCTGGCTTTGGAATGTGACAAATACAGTGAGAACCTTTCTAAAGTCTTTTATTGTAATGCAAATGCACCCTATCAAAAAGGACGGCTGGAAAAAATCATGAGTTCCTGCGTTATATCATGCCAAAGGGAACATCGTTTGATGCCATGACACAGCAGGACATTACCCTTGCCATCAACCACATCAATTCCACAGCAAGGGGCAGCTTAAATGGCCGAACCCCATTTGAACTCGCCTCCCTGCTGCTTGATGAGAAGCTGTTAAAGCTTAAGCAGCACTAAACATTTTTTGAAACAGACATACTGCATGGCAACTCATCACCCCAAGACAGACAAGCGGAATTTAGTTTGACAGATTCCCTCCCGGTTGTCTATTTCCCATGCATAAAAACAGACTGTTTCATATACATCATACATCTTTACAGGAAAAATGACAAAGAAAAAGTTGTCTCAATCCTGCATTTTCTCTGGCATTTCAGAATTTAAGTTGTCACTGGAATTTGCTTTGACATTCAACCCCTCCCTCCCCAAAAGGAAAAGCGAGAAAGTCCCCGAAAAGCCTTTATTTCTGGGATTTCTAAAGGGTTCGGGGGAGGAAAGATTAGTTCTGCAAGAACATGTCCGTCACTCCATTTCTATCGTCCCGGGAGGCTTACTGGTCAAATCATAGAACACCCGGTTCACGCCCTTAACTTCGTTGATAATCCGGCTCATCACCTTCTGCAGCACCTCAAAGGGAATCTCCGCAGCCTCCGCTGTCATGAAGTCCACAGTTTTCACGGCGCGCAGAGCCACGGCGTAATCATAGGTCCTCTCGTCACCCATGACCCCCACGCTCCGCATGTTGGTCAGCGCGGCAAAATACTGGTTTATCTCCTGATCCAGACCCGCTTCGGCGATTTCCTCCCGGTAGATGGCATCGGCATCCTGAACGATTTTAACCTTCTCTGCGGTGACCTCTCCCACGATGCGCACCCCCAGACCGGGGCCGGGGAAAGGCTGACGGAACACCAGTTTCTCAGGGATGCCCAGTTCCAGGCCCGCTTTGCGCACCTCATCCTTGAACAGATTGCGCAGAGGTTCCAGGATCTCCTTAAAATCCACATAATCGGGCAGTCCGCCCACATTATGGTGGGATTTGATCACGGCACTCTCGCCTCCCAGGCCGCTCTCCACCACATCCGGGTAGATGGTTCCCTGGGCCAGAAAATCCACGGCGCCGATCTTTTTGGCCTCCTCCTCGAACACCCTTACAAATTCTTCGCCGATGATCTTGCGCTTCTCTTCCGGCTCCGTCACTCCCGCCAGTTTTGCATAATACCGTTCCCGTGCGTTGACGCGGATAAAACGCAGATCAAACTGGCCGCCCTCGCCAAAGATCGCCTCCACCTCATCGCCCTCGTTTTTCCGCAGCAGACCGTGATCCACAAACACACAGGTCAGCTGCCTGCCGATGGCCCTGGAGAGCAGCCCCGCCGCCACGGAACTGTCCACGCCCCCGGAGAGTGCCAGCAGCACCTTGCCGTCCCCCACTTTTTCCCGGATCGCTTTTACCGATTCCTCTACAAAAGAATCCATGCGCCAGTCACCGCGGCAGCCGCAGATGCCTCTCACAAAATTGTAGAGCATCCGGGAACCTTCCAGAGTGTGCAGCACCTCCGGATGGAACTGGATGGCATACAGATTTTGCTCTCTGCACTCTGCCGCCGCCACGGGACAGTTGGCGGTGGTGGCGATGGCACGGAAGCCGGGAGCCATCTGGGCTATATAGTCAAAATGGCTCATCCAGCACACCGTGTCCGCCGCCACTCCCGCAAACAGAGGGGAGGTATTGTCCACATGGACCTGAGTCCTGCCGTACTCCCTCACCGCCGCCCGTTCCACCCGGCCTCCCAGCACCTGGGACATCACCTGCGCACCGTAGCACAGACCCAGCACGGGAATGCCCAGCCGAAACAGTTCCGGCGGACAGGTGGCGGCATTCTCCTCATAGCAGCTGTTTGGACCCCCTGTCAGGATAATGCCTCTGGGATTCATAGCCCTGATCTTGTCCAAATCTGTTTTATAGGAATAAATTTCACAATAAACATTGCATTCCCTGACGCGCCTTGCCACCAGTTGGTTGTACTGGCCGCCGAAATCGATGACAATTACCAGCTCTTTTTCCATGTATACCTCTTTCCCGCTGCCAACGTAGGATGGCCCTGACCAAACTACGGGTTACTCCGCGATATTTGCCTGAATATATTTCATTATACGTTTCTCCCTTTCCAAAGTCAAAGAAAATCTGTACAAAAAAACACCACTAAAAAACCACCACAGATCCCTCTGCAGTGGTTTGGCACGCTCTATGTAATTTCATCACACATGTTGGTGCAGATACTTCTCTTTAGTTGCCAGTCCGCCCCTGATATGACGTTCGGATTTGTTTACGTCCAGCACTTTTCTGGCCTCCTTGGCCAAAGTAGGATTGACCTGCATGAGCCGGTCAGTAACATCCTTGTGCACGGTGCTTTTGCTCACGCCAAACTCTCTGGCCGTCTGTCTGACCGTGGCATTGTTGTCAACGATATAATTGGCAATGCTTATGGCACGCTCTTCAATATAGTCTTTCAAAGGTAATCCCCTCAGAA